>JBDLJM010000056.1 GCA_039714315.1 Bacteroidota bacterium
TTTTATGTTTCGGTCAGATGGTACATTCATTTATTATCATTCTCCTTGTAAGAGTACGATTGTACTAATGAATGTTTCATCTGTTTTTAATTTTATGTTCTAATAAGATGTCGTCTGCCTGACTTTGTCCGTAAGGCAGATTATATATCATAAATATCAAACTCTTAAGTGATAAAGATTGATATAATGAAGGATACATCCTTATTTATCTTTACTACTAATCTGACAATTTAGTATTAAACTAATTTGGCGGACAAAAGTAATATTTTTTGCAGCGTTTTTTCCAAAAAAGAGGGAGTAATTGTGTGTTTTAGTAAAATTTTTAGTCTAAAATCGATAAAAAATATAGTACAGGTGAATTTATTAATGTTTAGTCTGATGTATCAGCGATAATAAGTATTCGCCATAACCACTTTTAATTAATGATTTTGCGATTTCTTCAAGTTCATTGGCGTTAATAAACCCTCGTTGAAAAGCCACTTCTTCAATACACCCAACTTTAAGACCCTGCCGTTCTTCGATGACCTGAACAAATTGACTTGCCTGCATTAGCGACGAAATAGTTCCCGTGTCTAACCATGCGGTACCTCTGTCTAAGATGCCTACTTTTAATTTGCCCCTTTCGAGGTAAGCTTTATTAATGTCGGTAATTTCGTATTCTCCGCGATTTGACGGTTTTAGTTTTTTTGCTATTTCAACAACATCGTTATCGTAGAAATATAGTCCCGGAACAGCAAAATTAGATTTTGGTGCAATGGGTTTCTCTTCAATTGATAATGCTTTATTATTATCGTCAAATTCAACAACTCCGTACCTTTCAGGGTCAGAAACATGATAGGCAAAAACAACACCTCCATCAGGGGTATTATTGTTTTGCAGGAGATTTGGCATTGTTGAGCCATAGAAAATATTATCGCCTAAAATAAGAGCAACAGAATCCTTACCAATAAAATTTTCGCCAATTACAAAAGCCTGTGCAAGTCCGTTGGGCTCTGTCTGAACTTCGTAACTAAAACTACAGCCTATTCTCGACCCATCACCCAATAATTTTTTAAACAAGGGGAGGTCGTGAGGAGTAGAAATAATAAGAATATCCCTGATTCCTGCCTGCATTAATGTCGCCAAAGGATAATAAATCATAGGCTTATCGTATATGGGCATTAATTGCTTGCTAACTGCTATGGTCAAAGGGTGTAAGCGAGTTCCGGACCCTCCTGCTAATATTATTCCCTTCATTGCTTAAATATATCTTCTTATTGCGTTGGTATTTGAATTTTATTTATCGAGATCCTCATCATTAACATCAGCGTCAAGCGGAATAAAAGGCCTTTTGAAATCTGCCTTGTTTGTGATTCTTTTTTCCAGTGACAGTAATAATGCAGGTAACAATAATAAGTTGGTAGCCATCGCAATCATGAGGGTGATCGAAACTAATCCCCCTAAGGCCTGCGTACCTCCAAAACTCGACAGAGTGAATGTAAGGAATCCAAAGAATAATACAATGGATGTATAGAACATACTTTTACCCGTTTCAGAAAGTGCATTTAATACAGATGTTTTAATTCTCCAGTTACTTGCCTCAAGTTCCTGGCGATATTTGGCCAGAAAGTGTATGGTGTCATCTACAGAAATACCGAAAGCAATACTAAAAACAAGAATAGTTGATGGTTTTATAGGTACATTAAAGAATCCCATTAGTCCCGCTGTAATAATCAGAGGGAGGAGATTAGGGATAAGAGATATTAATATCATCTTTGGTGAACGGAACATCCATGCCATTATTAATGAGATCAATAATACTGCAAGCGACAGTGAAATAAACAGGTTCTTTACCAGATAATGGGTTCCTTCGAGAAATACTAAGGCTCCACCAGTCATTGCAACATCGTAACTCTTTGAAGGGAATATTTTGTCTACCTGTTTTCTTAGGTCACCCTGTATCATTTCCATCTGGTCAGTTCCAACATCCTTCATCATAAGGGTGATTCTGGCATAACGTCCCGTAGAGTCAACATATCTGTCCAGTTGACTATTACCTTCTGTTGATGAATTTTTGGCGTATTCCAATATAAACGAACGCTCCTGACTGTTGGGTAACTGGTAATACTTAGGATTATTGTTGTAGAATGCCTGTTTTGCGTATTTCACCAGGTTTACCATGGAGAACGGATGCGACAATCCAGGTTCGTCTTTTAGGAATTCTCCGAGACGATCTATTCTCTTCATCGTAGAAGCCTTGTAAACTCCGTCTTTTCGTTTTGTGTCAATGAGGATTTCAAGAGGCATTACTCCTTCATATTCTTTCTCGAAATACTTGATGTCTTTATAAAATTCAGCACCTTTTGGCATATCGTCAATGATACTTCCCGATATTTTCATTTGGTATATGCCTATAATACTTAGTGTCAGCATGAAAATAGAGATCGCATATATCGCAGGTCGATTTTCTTGCGTAACTTTTAAAATCCAGTTAATAATACCATGTGTCCATTTTTTATCTAAATGCTTCAGGTGTTTATCTTTTGGATTGGCTCTAAAACTGTAGATTATAGGAACCAGTAGTATAGATAACAGAAATACTCCAAAAATGTTTATAGATGCAACAATACCAAATTCCTTCATCACCGTACTGTTGGTGAAAATAAAGGTTGCAAATCCTAATGCAGTTGTTGTATTGGTTAGCAGAGTCGCATTTCCGATTTTGGTAATAATTCGCGAAATAGATTTTATTTTATTTCCGTGGTATGCATATTCCTGATGGAATTTATTCAGCAGGAATATTACATTGGGAAAGCCGATAACAATAATCAGAGGAGGTATTAAACCTGTTAGGATTGTAATATCATAACCCATTAATCCAATTGTTCCGAACGACCAGATTACAGCAATTGTGATAACTATCACCGAAATAATAGTTGCCGAGAAAGATCTGAAAAACAAAAAGAAGATAAAGGCTGTGATAAACATAGCCAGATATACGAAATTACTAACCTCGCTGATAATTGTGGCAGAATTGAAAGTTCGTATATATGGCATCCCGGAAACATGTATATCAATACCGTTGGCTTTTTCGAATTTTGCAATTTTATCTTCGATAGCCAATACGAGTTCAACCCTTGTTTCACTATTTAGAATATTTGGGTTTACTATAATGGAAGTTGTTATTAATCCCGATTCTTTATTGTATAGAATCTGATCGTAAAAAGGCAGTTTATATAGTTTTTCCCTTATTGCGAGTATGTCTTCAGAGTTTGTTGGAATTGAGTCTGATAGAGGAATTAAATCGAATTTTTTCCCTTCTTTATTCTTTTTTAATATTTTTAGATTTGAGATGGAAATTGCGCCGGAAACCAGTTTTTCGCCCTCTTTTAATTTTGCTCTTGGAGCTTTAGGGTCTTTCTTAAAAGGTATAAGATCCTCATCAGTAATGTTTGATATTTCTTCGGAAAGGTCATTCCAGTTTTTATATATTTCCGGAGTGTAAATGAGTGAATCGGAAGTTCCCATAATAATCATGGTAGCTTCTTCTCCAAAAATCTCTTTGAATTTTCTGTAATTTATAGCAGTAGGATCGTCATTTGGCAACAAATTGGCGTCTACGTACGAATATTTTATGTTTTGTGTTTGAAAAACCGCAAAAACTGTTATTAATGCAATAACAATTAATATGGCTATTCTATTTCTTAAAATAATTCTGGTTATCTTCTTCCACATTTTTCTCTAGTCATTCAAATCTTGCAAAAATAATTATATTAAGTGAAAGTTTATGGCAATCGAACTAATTTATTTTTGATTTAAAAAAAACAGGCTGCATAGTTATCGTTGTCAATAATTGTGCAGCCTTAATAAATAATTTATGTAAATTATACAGTCATGATTTCTTCTTCTTTTTCCTTTTCAAGAGTATCGATTATCTTGCTGTATTTATTCGTGAGATTTTGAATTTCAGCTTCCGTATCTTTTGCTATATCTTCCGATAAACCGTCTTTTTCCAGACTTTTTACTTCGTCATTAGCGTCCTTTCGGTGGTTTCTTAAAGAAACTTTTGCGTTTTCAGACTCGGCTTTAGCCTGTTTTGTCAACTCAATACGACGTTCTTCCGTAAGCGGGGGGATGCTGATTATGATAGACTCTCCATTGTTCATTGGAGCAAATCCTAAATTTGAGTTTATAATAGCTCTTTCAATAGGGTCGATCATGTTTTTTTCCCAGGGTTGAATACTTAAAGTTCTACCATCAGGAGTGTTGATGTTTGATATCTGAGCCAATGGAGTCATCGATCCGTAGTAATCAACCAAAACTCCGTTTAGCATTGTTGGAGAAGCTTTTCCCGCACGAATCTTAACAAATTCTTTACGCATATGTTCTACAGAGCTTTCCATTTGCTCTGCTGTAGTTTCGAGTATTAAAGCTACTTCTTCCTCCATAATATTGTTGTCTTTATTGTTTTGATGATTTTTTACCCTGAAATAAATTCAGGGTCTACATTAATTATTTGTTACCTACAAAAGTACCAACTTTTTCACCGCTAAGCAATCTTTTCAAATTACCTTTAATATTCATGTTGAAAATTATTATTGGTAAATTATTTTCTTTACTTAATGCAAATGCCGTCAAATCCATAACTTTCAAATCTTTTTGAATGACATCTTCAAAGCTAATATAATCAAATTTAGTTGCATCGGGATCTTTTTCAGGGTCGGCCGAATATACTCCGTCAACTCTGGTGCCTTTCAATATTGCATCGGCCTTTATCTCAACTGCTCTCAATGTTGCACCTGTATCAGTTGTAAAGTAAGGATTTCCTGTTCCACCTCCAAAAATAACAACTCTGCCTTTTTCCAGATGACGAATTGCTTTACGTCTGATAAAAGGCTCTGCAATTTTGTTCATTTCAATAGCAGTTTGTAAACGGGTAGCAAGTCCGGCGTTCTCTAGTGCCGATTGCAGTGCAAGTCCGTTAATAACAGTTGCCAGCATTCCCATATGATCGCCCTGAACTCTGTCCATACCGTTCGAAGCTCCTGCAACTCCGCGAAAGATGTTTCCCCCGCCTATTACAATAGCCACCTCAATGCCCATTTCAATAATTTCTTTAACTTCCTCAGCGTACTCTGCTAACCTCTTAGGGTCAATTCCGTATTGACGCTCACCCATTAATGCCTCACCACTAAGTTTGAGGAGAACTCTTTTGTATTCCATCGTTTAAAAAAATAATTAAGACAAATTTTGCTTGTTGCTCATTTGGTAAAAATACTATATTATTTACATAGTAATTTTCCGGATACAAATATATAAAAGAAAGAATATTAATAGCCCTATCGGTGAATAAAACAATCTTAGTATTCTATTCCTGACTTTACAGGTTGTAATGTATTTGTAATAGTTGAAAATCAGCTAGTTAATTTGTAACTTGTACCATCTTTAATGTTTTTTAATTCCGTGAAGTTATGAAAAAGTTAGCAGTAGTAACCGGATTAAATTCTCTCCTAAGTATATCATTAATTTTTTTGTTGTTTATCAGTTCCATCGCCATGGGACAGGTGGATAATAGTTCCAAACTGTTTGAAGGTTGGGAGTTAAGAATAAACGGGCATGTAGATTCGGCCAAGGTAGTTTTGGACGAAATTATAGAAGTTGATTCTACATATGCAATGGCATGGTACGAATTGTCGCGTATTGAACATCATATGGGACTGGGTAATCCCCGTCAAATTATGCAGCACCTTGAAAAAAGCCGAAATTATATTGATAAAGCGGTTTTGTATGATTCATCTAATCAGGAGTATTTGTATTATAAAGGTTTGCTGTTGTCACTTCAAGTGTATGCCGATTTAATGGGTGGAAAAGAAAATGTGGAGGATCAGATGAATCAGATAGAAGAAAATTATCACAGCTTGTTGAAGGTTAATCCGGAATTTTATGAAGCAAAACTTTGCCTTGTAGACCTATATGCACTTGTACCGGAGGAAAATGGTGGAAGTTTAGAAAAAGCAGAAAAGTATACTGCCGAATTAGAGAAGGAAGACCTTGTTTGCGGAGCCAAAGCCCGTGAAATAATGATGCCTAAGGATGCTGATTATATTGCTTTCTGGACCAAATTGATAGATGATAATAAAGATAATGCCGAATTGTTAGAAGCAAAAGGAAGGGTGTATCTGTTAAAAAATGATCCCGAGAACTCACGGGGATATTTTGAAAAGGCTATCGAGTTAAATGAAAATAAGAATTATCTGTTCCTTGATATGGGCAGGTACTATACTATGCAGGTAATGCAGGGAAGTATGGAAATGGAACCTGCAGTTCCGTTAATTAGTGCAGAATATGAAAAGTATATTGCATCCGAACCTGTTCCGTGTAACTCTATGAAAGCATGGGCAAAAGGACAGATGGCGATACTTAAAATCAGAAGTGATAAAGAAGAAGAAGGTAAACAACTGATGGAAGAAGCGAAAACACTGGATCCGTATTTCTCGAAAGCATTCGGGTATCCTTCCGCTATATTGTTCATAGCTCCTAATGCTGTATATAAGAAATTCAATTATTTATCGAGACCTTTCTAGTGGCTTAATCGTCAACTATACTAAAATAAACCTGTCTGCTCTGATTCAGTTAGGCAGGTTTATATTTGTATAATGTGAATGTTTAAAGTGTTGATTATTAGCAATGTAATTTGTTTAAAGTTTTAATTTTAGTAACTTTAAGTGTAATTAACCATGAAAATTAACTTAAAGTAACTTGCTATGAAAAAAATGTTCTTTTCAGCAGTACTTCTATGTGCTGCTATTTTTAACTATGGACAAACGTCCGATTTACTTATAACAGGAATTTTTGACGGGCCATTAGATGGCGGAACACCAAAAGGAGTGGAATTGTATGTGATTAATGATATTCCCGATTTGAGTGTTTACGGAATCGGATCTGCGACCAACGGTGAAGGTAGTGATGGTGAAGAGTTTACTTTTCCTCCGGATGCTGTAGTTGCAGGTGATTTTGTATATATTGTATACGAACAGCCAATGTTTAATGCTTTTTTTGGATTTGATCCCGGTTACACCAGCGGATCTATGAGAGTTAATGGAGACGATGCAGTTGAGCTGTTTAAAAATGGGGTTGTTGTAGATGTATTTGGCGATATTAATACCGATGGAAACGGCGAAGTATGGGAATATACTGACGGATGGGCTTACAGGAAAAATGATGTTGCTTCAAATGATGGAATATTTACCCCTGATGACTGGAATTATAGCGGAATTAATGCTCTGGATAATGAAACAGTAAACTCAGGTGCAGAAATTCCATTTCCCGCTATGACTTATAGTTTTAATTCTGGTATTGTATCACCGAAATTGACAATAACCGGACCTTCTGATAATGAAATTTATTACATGTACCCGGGCGAAGATCCGGAAGTTGTAATAGATTTCCTTGTGGAGGGATTCAGCCTTGTTTCTGACGGAAAACTGTTTATTAAGGATTTCGACGGAGTATCTGCTGCTTATGAAGTAAATCCCCAGAGTTCACCGGTAATGTTGAGTGAATATCTGATTTTCGGCTCAGGAGAGCATTCTGTTACAATTGAATTGCGCGACAATGACGGCAATCCGCTTGATCCGGTTGTAGAATCAATATTGAATTTTTCGGTAAAGGAAGTAGTGGATGTTAACGATGTTGCATCATTAAGAGATAAAACTACAGATGATGGTATTGTTTACCGGCTGATTGGAGAGACATTGACAGTATATCAGAGAATAGAAAACGGAAAGCAGCTTTGGATTAGGGATAATGGAGCAGCGATTTTGTTTTTTATGCCTGATAATAGTGATGGATTAAATGAGGTTGGAAATTCTTATAAGAATATTGTCGGAACACTGGAATTAAATAACGGATTGTTGGAATTTGTACTGAATGAAGATCATAGTCCTGAATTAGTTTCCGAAGGTATTGAAGTAACTGTGCACGATGCATCATTCGAAGAAATACTTAGTGGAGTCTTTGAATCTGATCTGGTAAAAGTATCTAATGTGATTATTAATGATGTTGCAGGGGGAGACGGAACTTTTATAGCCGACCAAAACTATATACTTAATTACGCCCCGGTTTCGAAAAAGGGCACTAATGATGAACTGATATTAAGGACAATTTTTCATGAAGCGGTTTATATAGGGAGTGATATGCCTGATTCTCCTGTAGATATAATTTCGATTGTGGGGAATAATAATGGAGAAGTTTTTATTGTACCATTAATTGAGAACGAGATATTGGAAAATGTGCTTTACGAAATGAATGTAACGGATGCTTCTGCTTCTGTGTATCCGCTACCCGTAAATGATAAGTTGAATTTTGAAAGTGGGATAAATGAAGTAGGGAAATTCGAGGTTTATAGCATTAGCGGACAGCTGTTGATGAGCGAGAAGGGTAATTTATTGCATAAGGTTTTGGATTTTTCTGCACTTGTTGACGGGGTTTATGTCCTAAAAGTTTCAACAATTGATAAAATTTATAGTTATAAGCTGATGAAATAATGCAAAATGTAGTCTGTTTTGTAGTGGATTATATCGTAAATGTGTAAAATGTTACTGAAAATTTCATTTAGGGTATATGTTTTAATATATTTGATTAACCAAACGAAAAAACTCAAAAACAATTGATATGAAAAATGTGTACCTATTACTCATGATGCTATTCGTAGCTTCTGCTGGATTTGCACAGCCTTCTGACTCTGGCGATTCTAGTGGTCCAAGTAGCGGAGAAATGTTCGATACTCCTATTAATGGATTTTCAAATCTATCAATCATAAATGAGCTTGGAGTAGATTTGACTTTCAGTATTATGTATGAATACGATAAGGTTGTAACACCTGAATTTACATCTGTTTCGCTTAAATACACGGTTAATAAATCTTTTACCGATGAAGAATGGATAGCTATAATTAACGAAGGATCAACCGTAGATAATGGTCTGATGGATATTAAAATAGGTGAGGAATCAGATAACAACATGTATACCTTTGCAATACCTTCTGCAGATTTGAACCCCGGTGATGTTGTCAGATACTATTTCATGTCAAAAATCCAGGATTCAGGTGTGACACCTCCGGTTAAGGAAAAAGAATTCTATTCACCTGGTCAGGATGCAGACTTCAACAGGGATATTTATTCACAGTGGGCCTCGGAAGTGGTAGTTTCCGATGCATTATCCGAAGGTGTATTCGAAAATGCGTCAGTGTCGCTTTACCCTAATCCTGTAATAAATAAGTTAAATTTCAAAAGTTCATTATACAAAAATGCCGGATTTGAAGTATTTGGTGTGGACGGGAAATTGTTGATCAGCGAAAAAGGGAATTTAGCAGGAAAGTCTATTGATGTTTCCGGACTAAATAGAGGTAACTATATTTTAAAAGTATCTGCCGGTAGTGATTCTAAAAGCTATAAGTTTACAAAATAGAAAAAATCTATTTGTTTATAAATAAATGATTTAAGGAGGCTTTTGCCTCCTTTCTTTTTTTTATGAACTTAGCGATAGATAAAAAGATGAACAGTATGAAAAAGATAATGTATTCTTTAGGTGCTATTGTTGCGATAGGATTTATTACAGTGAGTTTTACTGCTGATGAAGTATCTACAGTTGATACGAAATTAGATTCTGCAAATACAATAATTACCGATGATGCTAAGGAAATTATTGATAACAAGTGTTATGCTTGTCATAATTCTGAATCAAAGAATAAAAAGGGAAAGAAGAAACTTGCTTTCGATACACTTGATGAATTGAGTGTATATAAGCAAATAAGTAAATACGAAGGTATTCATGAAGTTCTTGTGGAAGGTGAAATGCCTCCGGAAAAATTTCTGGAGAAATATCCTGATAAAGTTTTAACTGCTGAAGAAAAAGAAACTATGTTAAACTGGGCAAAAAGTCAGGGTGACCGCTTAGCCGAATAAACATAGTTTCATTAAAAGTAGAAAGGGATCAGGTAACTGTCTTTTATATAGTAGATTTTGAGTTAGTTTAATTAGAGGGCTGCATCGTTTTATTGTGATGCAGCTTCTTTATTATTATATTTGATGGTGTAACGAAATTGAAGTAATAATGTTTAAAAAAGTTATTTTTATAATTGTAATTCTATTTGTCTCCATTCAGTTTATTCCAAATGAACTTCCGGAAGTAATAATTGAAAATGAGAATGATTTTCTCGCTAATAATTCTCTCCCTGATAAAATAGAACAACAAATCCGCACTTCCTGTTATGACTGTCATTCAAATGAAACTGTCTACCCTTGGTATTCTTATGTAGCACCTGTTTCTTTTTTGGTAAAAAGAGATGTTGAAGTAGGCAGGAAAGAGTTGAACTTTTCCAACTGGGAGAGTCTTTCAAAATCGAAAAAGGCAAAAAAAATCAGTGATATTATCGAGTCGGTAGAGGAAGGCGAAATGCCATTCCCGGTTTATCTGATTACCCATAGTGACGCTAAGTTAGATAAGGAATCAAAAGAAGCTTTATTATTATGGGCTGACACTTATGCTGAAAAATTGTTTGAGTGAGAAACTGTTATACTCATGATTGGGTTTTAAGGGCTAAAGGGATATAATTTTGTGGGATCAGCGTTATTTTCTGAGGTGAGTAAAACCTAGGACAATTTAAAGGCAAAAGTAAAAAGTAAAAAGGCACCTTCCTGCGTGACTCAGTCAGGCAGGAAAGTATTTAAGCTTTCACTTAACATTTTAAGAATCGTAAATAAGTTTATCTTTATTATGTTTTAAAAGATACACACCATTAAAACACGAAACGAACTTTCAAAACGATTATTAAATTTCGCCATTAGAGTTATTAAGTTCCTTAGGACCTTATCAAATACTACTGAGTAAAAGTCATAAAGTATCAATTGATTAAGAGCGCTACTTCTCCCGGAGCAAATTATGACGAGGCACAAGCTGCTGTATCCAGGCCGGATTTTCATATGTATATAATTTAATGTTTTGGTCATACCTGCCTGACTGCATCACGCAGGCAGGTGTTATCCCCATAATACTCATGTCGTTTGGTCTCGGCTTAGCCGAGATGGGGATTTCATAACAAAACAAGTATATCATTAAAGGAAATTAGGGAATCCAATTATTGGTTACTTGTAATAAACGGAATAGTATAGAAAGGAGATAAAAGAAGAATAAACTTAATAAATGAATCAGGACAACTAATGAATATCTTAGGTGCAATAGCCAATAAAACCAAATTGAAATAAACCTTTTTACTTTTGCCTTGGAATAAATTTTAATCCCCAAATTTTGGGTTGATCCATAGCTTTGTGCTTTTTACGGTATAAGATTAAATAAAGAAAGATTGCATTTGCAATCTTTCTTATTAGTTGTAGTTTTTTGATATCTTAATCATCTTAAGAAATCGATAGATTTGGGTGTTAGGTAAAACAGTAGTGCTAAACTTGCGTATTTCTTGTTCTAAATTCCTGTTCTGTTATAAAATTTTCAAATGTACGTTTGCTGCTTTTTAAATTAAAAGACCTATAAATGCCAATAGCAATCCAATAATATATAGTGTTGTAACGATTTTCATACTCATATGGGCTTTGTATTTATTTACGTTTTATAGATTCCAAATCTAATATGATAAAGCATAAAAAAGCTCATACTTTTGTATGAAACTGACTAATACTAAAGTATGATAAGCCCTGTTTGTATGTTGGATATAAGGTGTTTATAGGGTTTGGGCCTTTTTTGCTGCTTCAATTCTATTGCGAACATCAAGCTTATTGAAAATATTCATAGTATGAGTTTTAACGGTAGATAATGAAACAAACATTTTATTGGCTATTTCCTTATTTTTCAGCCCAAGAGAAATATATTTTAAGACCTCTTTTTCTCTTTCGGTTAGGTCGAATTCATTTATTTTTTCAGAAACGAATTCTATGTTCCGGTCGCTATTAATTTCTTTATCTTTTAGATTTGCAATTTGATCAACATGTCTTTTTATGTCATTGCGCATTTCTTCTAGTTCCAGATTTTGGTTTCTCAGGGAAATACGCTGATAAAATATACTAAATACTGCAATAATTATTATTATCGCAACAGCAAGTATTAGAATAATAATTTTACTGTTTTGTACCTTCGATTCAAGCTTGAGTCTGTTTATTTTCTCATCTTTTTTCTCCGATTCATATTTAATATTCATAGCAACCATGTTATTTTCACTTTGAATATTGAAAATACTGTCTCTGTATAAATTCATCAGTTTATACTCTTCGATTGCCTTTTTATAATTGCCATTGGATTCTGATAGATTTGAAAGAGCTTCATGTCCTAATACTATGTTTTCTTTCGATGATATTTCCTTAGATAAGTCTAAGCCTTCCGTGATGTATTCTTTTGCTTTTGAGTAGTTATGTAATAGTTTATATGTTATTCCTGTATTGATCAGAGTAAAGCTTAATAAGCGTTTGCTTTTATTTTCCTTTAAGGTTGGGGTAGCTTTTGAGTAATAATTTAAAGCCTTATTTAATTCTCCTTTGTTTTGAAACATAAATCCAATTGAGCTGTAAATAATTGCTTTGTCGTTTTTGATATTTAGTTTGTTCGCAATTTCTAATGATTTGCTATGGTAGTAGAAAGCTGAATCGTATTGTTTTTTATACATATAAGCCTCTCCCAAATTATTGTAATCATATCCCATTCCCCTTTCGCTTCCATCAGCTTTTTTAAGGCTTAAAGATCTTTTGAAATACTTTATGGCATCATCGTATCTGTGCAGAGCTATGTGTGAATTCCCTATACCGTTTAGGGCGATAGCTGTACTTTTTGGAATGTTATTTTTTTCTGATAAATGTATTGACTCAATATAGTGCTTTATGGCTTCTTCTTCCATGTTAAGCCTCCTGTATGAAACGGCCAGGCTGTTGAGATTCTTGATTTTACCTTTAATGTACCATGAATTTTCATAGTGCTTGATGGCTTCTTTGTGAAAGCTTATCGATCGGAGGTACTTGTGATTATAACGGGCATTAACTCCTTTTTTGCTCAAACAGTCAGCTAGCCCGGTTTCGTAGTTTAATTTTTCTGAGATGTTTTGTGCTTCGTCTAAAATATCTTCTCTTACCGGTCTGTTTTTAATAGATAATCTAAAAATTGTTATTAAGTTGTTGACCTTTACCGTATCATCAATTTTTAAAGATATTTCAGTGTAGAGTCTGTCTATGTTAAGGTTATTTATGTTTTTTAAAGTCTGATAATCTAGAATCTTTTCATTTTTTTCCTCAATCTGCTTATTGTTGTTGCATGAAACAAATGATATAAAAAAGATGGTAATAAACAGGTGCTTAAATTTCATGGTTAGACTGTATTGGTGCTAAAGTTGATTTTCTAAGTAATTATTTTTATTTCGGTTGGTAAGAAGGTTATTCATCATGGGATTGCATATTTTCAAAATATGATGTCAGCTCATCCCAACTGTAAAGTTTACCTCCTTTTTCTTCCAGCATTTTTTTTGCAGAACTACTGTCGGAAAATCCCGTAAGAAATTCACCCATCGGACTGGGTAGATTTTTACTTATTAAAAAAGTAGTTTCTTTGGCATTGACAAGGGTTTTAGCTGAGTCGTAATCATTTACGAAAAACATAGCCACCTTATTGTGAGCTTCGTTATAATCGCGCATCATACACTCGATGGCATCGTACTTAAATACTTTTCCCTTTTTTGTGATGACTTCTGCAGAATGTTGATCATCTTCAATTTTCATATTGCAGAAATTGCACTGATCTTTTCCGTAATTAATTTCTTTAGGCTCTAAATTACAGGCCCACAATTGTGAAATAATTACAATAAATAAAATTGAGCGATAACGCATGGATTGGTAATTGACGTTTGAGGGTTTAAATTTATTTTAATGTTCTAAAATATTCTAACACATGACGAGCCTCTTCTTTAGTAAGATTTTGGTTGGCCATTGGTGCACCGTTAAAATCAATTAATAATTGTTTGGCAATAGGATCTTCTTTAACCATTTGTTCGGGGTTGAGAATCATATTCATGATCCATTCAGGAGTACGTCGTTCCATAATCCCTTTTGGAGCAGGTCCTATAAATTTTTTATTAGCCTTGTGACATGCAGTACACATCTTGTCATAAACTATTTTGCCTTGTTCAGCCATCGCAGCATCTACTTCGTCGGTTAAGGTAACATCACCTTTCGAAATAGGGCCAATTCCATAATCGGAACCTGAAACTTCTTCAGGAGCTTCAATTTTTTTATCCGTTTTTTTTATAGGATCTTTAACTTCTTTTTTTGAAGATTCATCTTCGGCACAACCTGAAATTAAAATAGGAATTGAGATTAAAAGTACTTTTAATAAGTTTTTCATTAGTTCTTGAATTTACATTTTAGGCTAAAATAAAAAAAACACAACTATAAAAGACTTTATGGTCTTTTATTTTAAGGGTAATTTCATATAGCTAACTTATAACATTTTACAATAATATTAGGTTTAATATTAAAATTAATCATAAATAAGATATTAACCATGAATATTGTTGATTTTGAGTAGTTTACAGTTGGGTTTATGTAAAAAGTACCCTCCCGGAATTATTGTGCTATAATTAAGATTTTCATAAAATAAAGGCTAATGTTTTGGGTTTAAGTCGTAAACTTGCAGCGCAAACAAATCAAAAAAATAAAAATTATATACACATGAAGGCATATGTTTTCCCCGGTCAGGGGGCTCAGTTTGTAGGAATGGGAAAGGATCTCTATGATAATTCAGAGATAGCTAAAGACTTATTCGAAAAAGCTAACGAAATACTCGGTTTTAGAATTACCGATATAATGTTTGAGGGAACTGCAGAGGAACTAAAACAGACAAAAGTTACGCAGCCTGCTATATTTCTTCATTCGGTGATATTATCGAAAGTTATTGGGGAAGAATTTAAACCAGATATGGTTGCCGGCCATTCACTGGGCGAGATTTCGGCACTGGTAGCTAACGGAACTTTAGATTTCGAAGATGGCCTTAAACTTGTGTCAAAGCGTGCTTTGGCAATGCAGGATGCCTGTGAAAAAGAGCCGTCTACTATGGCTGCGGTTTTAGGATTGTCTGACGAAGATGTAGAAGCAGTTTGTAGCGAAACAGAAGGGGTAGTTGTTGCTGCAAACTATAATTGTCCGGGACAATTAGTGATTTCGGGAAGTGTTGAAGCGGTAAATTCTGCCTGTAAACTGGCCAAGGATAAAGGAGCTAAAAGAGCATTGCCTCTTCCGGTTGGGGGTGCTTTCCATTCACCTTTGATGGAACCTGCCAGAGAAGAGCTGGCAAAAGCTATTGAAGAAACAGAATTCAAAACTCCTGTTTGTCCGGTTTATCAAAATGTTACAACAACAGCCGTTACAAAACCTGAGGATATCAAAGCAAATCTTATTTCTCAGCTTACTTCTCCGGTAAAATGGACTCAGTCTGTTGTACAAATGATTGAAGATGGAGCAACAGAATTTGTAGAAGTAGGACCGGGAAAAGTTCTTTCAGGGTTGGTAAAAAAAGTAGATAGAAAAATGCCGACTTCATCGGCAGCTATATAATAGCCTGATTTATTCATCGGATGACTTTTTTGGTCATCCGGTGAATATTGTAAATTATTTGCAGTAACCTGAATGTTCACCTGCTAAGGCACCGGGTAATTGAAATTATAGTAGAATCCTAATGCTACGTGGTGTATCTTATTCTTGATACCGTCGGCATTTGTACTGTTGTCGTATCTGAATCCCAGTATAACTGCCGTGTTTTGAGAAAATCGCCTCGCAAGTTCAAATGAATATCTGTTCGAAATATATTCCATGTCCTCATCGCTAAATGGCTTCATTATAGAACTGTTGTTTACAAAACTCCATTCTTTTTCTTTTCCGAAATTATATTTCAGGTTGTATTCAACTCCCCAGCCCTTAAAAAATTCTCCGGAATTGTCTTTTTCGTGATTGTTGAAAATATTTCCCAGAATACCAAAATGGAAATTTTCTCTGTTAACATCTATTAATGCAGAAAAGAATTCGTCATCTGTTTTTGTTTCTCCGGGAATGGGTACTTCAACACCGTCGAAAACTTTGTTATACGATAAACCAAACTTAAAGATCCTGAAATCATAATATGAAGATATTCCTGCAGCATCTGCAAACTTTACATTGTTAGAGCTGAAATTTCTGAACTGTCCCTGTACCCCGACATAGAATCTGTCGTTCGAAAATTCATATTTTATTGACTGGTCTGCTCTTCCGGTACCCGATGGACCTCCATCAGTTCCCGCATTATAAACTCCTATTGCATCACCGCCAAATATATACATGTTGTCTATATTACCTGCCAATGCGTAGTGTACCCCCCATTGCTTACCCACCGAAATTCTGCCGAAAGGAGTGCCGATGCCTATAAATCCCTGTCTGGCATAAATCGCATTATCGGTCTTTCCGTATTTCCCCCCGGGGTCAACAGAAATTGTTATATAGTCATTCCTGCGCGTAAGATGCAGTCCTATTTCAGCCTTTGTAAAAAAGTAGTAGTCATCAGAGTCTTTAAAAAACCATTCTCCCGCAACACCAACCCTGGGAATGAGGTCAACCACTGCTATTCCGTCTTTATAACCTGCAGCAGCATACTCAAAAGTACCATACGGTTCTATAGATCTTAAAAAATCCGGAATTTTCGGTTTGCTTTCTTCCTGAGCCGCCAAATTTAAACTGAAAAATATAAATAGTACGCGTATAATTTTTTTCATCGCCGAAAGTTTTTAACGTCCTGATTATAAAGGTATTAAATATATTTTTTTCATTACGGTGTTTGTGTGTTAAAAAGTTGTGTCTGCCCGTGAATCTGTTTTTTGCAATCATAAAACTACCGGTAAGGTCAAGAGTAAAGTAGCCACTTTATGTGCAAAATAGAATAACCTTAATCGTTCAGGAAAGGCTACACAGGTATCATTATTTATAGATAAGAAAGATTTTGTAAGAATATTATTTGATTTGGGTGGCTTGTCGGGCTATACGCTTATACGCTTCGCTGTAAAAACCCTTCATTTTAAATAGTGAAAAAAGCTTCTGAAGTCGCTTTTTTACTATTAATTTCAGTGGTTTTTACAGCTGCAGGGTATCGCTTCTATCCCGGCCACAAAGAAAATTGTTTTTCATTTAAGGTCATGAAAAATTTTGATACATTTAGCCTTAATCTAGAACCTTTTACACCTATGAAGAAAATTTATATTATATCACTATTAGTTCTTGTTTCGCTTTTTGGTTTTGCTCAGGAAAGACAATTAGACTTCATGCAGAATTATATGATTACAAGGTATCCCAAATTTACTTTTATGAACGAAAGTACTTCGGCTCTCATCCTTGTTGACGGCTCCAAAAGTGACTTTAATAATTTATCTTCAGTAAAGATCAATCAGCTAAATCATTTGAGTTTTATCGATAGCGATCTGACGCAATATGTCGAAAAATATGGCTCAATGGCCAAAAAAGGAGTTTTCCTGATCGAAACAAAAGCATATTCGGCAAAAGAATGGGTAATGCCGTTAGTAGGACTGGAAAGCAGTGGTAGTCTGAAACAAATTGTAGATTCACCAAATTTTGACTACAGCCGTTTAATGATTGTTGTAAACGGAAGAGAACTCAATACAGATTTTTATAAGGAGGGTAAAATCGACCCCAAAAGTATATCCGATATTAAACTGCAAACATTCGGAGAAGAAATAGTCGGAGGTATGTTGACTATTGAAACTGTTGTGCACTAAAGTTTAAGATTTCGCCCTTTCAGGGCTTTTTTTCTGGGGAGAGTTTAAACATTACGCTTTGCGTAATGTTGATTCTTTCGCCCTTTCAGGGCTTTATTTCCTGGGTAGAGTTTAATCATTATGCTTTGTGTAGTGTAGATTCTTTTGCCTTTTCAGGGCTTTATTCCTGGGGAGTGTTTAGACATTATGTTTTGCGTAATGTTGATTTTTTCGCCCTTTCAGGGCTTTTTTTCTGGGGAGAGTTTAATCATTATGTTTTGTGTAGTGTAGATTCTTTTGTCTTTTCAGGGCTTTATTCCTGGGGAGTGTTTAGACATTACGTTTTGCGTAATGTTGATTTTTTCTCCCTTTCAGGGCTTTATTTCCTGGGTAGAGTTTAATCATTATGCTTTGTGTAGTGTAGATTCTTTTGTCTTTTCAGGGCTTTATTCCTGGGGAGTGTTTAGACATTACGTTTTGCGTAATGTTGATTTTTTCTCCCTTTCAGG
>JBDLJM010000057.1 GCA_039714315.1 Bacteroidota bacterium
GATAAAAGATAAAAGAAGAAAGATAAAAGAGGAAAGATAAAAGAAAAAAGAGGTGATAGTTCATAGATTGTAACCAGTCCTTCGACAAGCATAGTAACCAGTAACCAGTAACCAGTAACCAGTAACCAGTAACAAGTAACCAGTAACAAGTAACCAGTAACAAGTAACCAGTAACCAGTAACAAGTAACCAGTAACAAGTAACCAGTAACAAGTAACCAGTAACAAGTAACCAGTAACAAGTAACAAGTAAAAAATGAGTCAGGTATTAAAATATAAGGAGGTTTTTGGAAAGATTTTGGAAAGTAAACTTCCATTTGTACTGTATAAAAAGCCGGAAGAGGAAGATGTTTATGGATTTATTCAAAAGGATGTAAATATTTGGTTTGTACAGGACTTTGAAAAAGATCAGGGTTTTGTTTTTTCTCCATATGAAGGCGAGGAAGAAAAGATACTACTTAAAAGTGATGCAAGGTTAACCTTTGAGATGGATGATTTGGATATTAGCACAGCTTATAAAGGGATGAATGTGCAGGGCCTTTTTAATGATAGTGTAGTGGCTCCGGATACAGAAGCAGACAAACAAAAACATATAAATGTGGTTAATAAGGCCATTGATTCTTTGAAAAAGGGAGAAATTGATAAGGTCGTTTTAACCAGAGCAGAGTTGTGGAAGGCCGGTAAAGTAAATTTTTCTGCTATTTATAGAGACCTGGTGAATACCTATGATGATGCATTTGTTTATATCTGGTTTCATCCGATGGTAGGGATGTGGATTGGTGCTACACCCGAACTTCTTATTGAAAAAGATGATAATTATATACACTCTACAGCCATAGCAGGAACCAGAAAATACAATAATGCTGAAGATAGTGTAATAGAGTGGGGTAGTAAAGAACTGCAGGAACAAAAAATAGTTTCTGATTATATCGTTGAGGTTTTCGAAAAGAACCTTATGACCTCTATTAGAGAATTCGGACCGGAAACTATCCATGCCGGAAAAGTAGAGCACCTGAAAACCGATATTACCGGAGAAATGTCAGAATCGACCAATTTTAATTACCTGATTGGAAGTTTACATCCGACTCCTGCTGTTGGTGGTGTTCCTCTAAAAAAAGCTAAACAGTTTATTAAAGATAATGAAGGGCACAGAAGAGATTTCTATACCGGTTTTTTAGGAGAACTGAATATAGACAATCACACTGAGCTATATGTTAATTTACGCTGTTTACAGGTAGTTAGAGATGGAGTTAAGTTTTTTGTAGGGGGAGGAATAACCGAAGATAGTCTGGCCGAAAGTGAATGGGAAGAAACGGTAAATAAGTCTAATACTCTTAAGGATATAGTATTGAATCATTTGTCGTGAGGTAAAAGATAAAAGATAAAAGAGGAAAGATAAAAGAGGAAACCGACGAAGGAGGTTCAGCGAGCACCGTGTCTCGGCTTAGCCGATGAACCGTTGAAGAACGGAGTGCCAGCGAGCTAAAGAGAAAAGATGAAAGAGAAAAGATGAAAGAGAAAAGAGGAAAGAGAAAAGATAAGAGATAAAAGACGAAAGATAAAAGTATGCCCTGAGCGGTGTCGAAGGGACAAGCCAATAACTAACAGATAACTAGCAATTAATGAAATACCCCAAAATAAAATCAGCACAAAGCCTGATAGATCTTCTTCAGCAAAAGGAAGTAAAAGATATTATTATTTCACCGGGATCGCGAAATGCTCCTTTGACTATTGGCTTTACAGAAAATTCATTTTTTAACTCTTATAGTATTGTTGATGAGAGGAGTGCTGCATTTTTTGCTATGGGTATTTCGCAACAAAGCAATAAGCCTTCTGTAGTTGTAAGTACTTCAGGATCGGCATTGTTGAATTATGCACCTGCTGTTGCTGAAGCATATTATTCAAAAATACCTTTGATTGTAGTTTCTGCCGACAGACCAAAGGAGTGGATTGATCAGGCAGACGGACAAACAATTCGCCAGGAAAATGCTTTAGCTAACCATATTTTGGAAAGTGTAACACTGAAAGAAGGTGAGGATAAAACTTCAATATGGTTTAATGAAAGGTTGATTAATGAAGCTGTTAATATCTCAATAGAGAAAAGGGGACCGGTTCATATAAATATTCCATTTTCGGAACCTCTTTATGAAACTGTTTCTGAAAAAGGGGTTAATCCCAAAAATATTAAGTTACCAAAAGCACGTCCACAGCTCGAAGTAGAAGAGCTGGAGAGATATGCAGAAATATGGAATTCTTCTTCAAGAAAAATGGTTTTGGTGGGTAATCATACACCAAACGAACAAGTCAGCATTCAACTAAATCATATTGCAAAAGATCCTTCTGTTTTGGTGTTAACCGAAACAACTTCGAATATGCATGGCGATAATTTTATTTCAAATATCGATCAGTTGATAAATAACCTGAGTAAGGATGAAGAGGAGGATTTGAAACCCCAGATTCTTATTACTCTTGGGGGCTTGATTGTCTCAAAAAAAATAAAGGCATTTTTGAGGAATTGTAACATGTATCATTGGCATATAGGCGATGATTTGAAAACCCCCGATACTTATCAAAACCTTTCCTCTGTATTTAGAGTAGATCCGGATATGTTTTTCTCTCAGTTTTTCTTTTTGAAACAAAATAAGAAAAGCGATTACAGAGACAAATTTCTTGCTATACGAAACTTAAGGAAAGAATCGCATAAAGATTTTATTTCAAAAACTGAATTTTCGGATTTGAAAATTTATGACACTTTGATAAAAAAATTACCACAGGATATACAGTTACATTCTTCAAATAGCTCGGTTATCAGATATTTTCAGCTATTTGATAAACCCGGGAGCTGGGATATGTTCTGTAACAGAGGAACTAGCGGTGTTGACGGAGCAACATCAACAGCTATAGGTGCTTCGCTGTATGCGGAAAAACCGGTTGTATTGGTTACAGGGGATATCAGCTTTTTTTACGACAGTAATGCTTTGTGGAATAATTATATCCCCAAGAACTTCAAGATTATTTTAATAAATAATGGGGGAGGAAGTATTTTTAAAATAATTCCGGGGCCTTCTTCCAGTTCTGCATTGGAAAAGTTTTTTCAAACAAAACACAATCTTAAGGCAAAGGGCTTAGCAGAAACCTATGGGTTGAAGTACCTTAGAGCAGATAATCAGGAGAACTTTGAAAGTGCCCTGAATAAATTAATCTCTGAAAAAGGAGCATGCATTTTGGAAGTGAATACTTCAAAAGTTGAAAATGAAAAGGTGTTATCCGATTATTGGGAGTATATTAAGTAATGATATAATGATTGAATGTTGCTGACAGACTGTGTCGAAATTGATAAATCACGTCATTTTGAGACCCAGGCTTTTCTCAAAAACTCTAACCCGTCTGACCGGACGAACAGGTGAGTTGATGACAAAAAAATAACCGCAACGTAACGCAATTGTGCAGTGCCTCGGCTTAGCCGACGGAAGCAATCATGAACACCCACTATAGACTCTCGTGAATAAAGGTATGCGCAACGTAACGCAAAAATACTTAGCGCATAACTTTGCGAAACTTGGCGGTAAAAAAAAGGTTGTCATGGGTAGCAAAGTTGAAACTTAATAATTAATTTCTATGACCGATAAATCTTTAAACCTAATAGAAGAACTAGTTCTGCTCGCCTTAGACGATGAAAAAGGTGCGTTTTCATCCAAATCATTAGCTTTTAATTACGGAATTGCAGGATCTGTTATTCTTGAATTATCTTTGAGCGAAAAGATTGAAGTTCGGGATAAAAAGGTTGTCATAAAAAACAGAAAAGCATGCGGAGATAAAGTAGTTGATGTTTATTTTGATAAAATCCTAAATTCAAAAAAAGATAGAAGCCTTGAATACTGGATTAATTACATTGGCGACAGAGCTAATTCTGTAATAAAAGAAACAATAGACAGTCTGATTATTAAGGGAATTTTGACCAAAAAGGAAAAGAAGGTTTTATGGATTTTCACAGTAAAACGATATCCTGCCTTAAATCAAAAGCCAGAAAACAGTTTGAGAAAACGCTTATCGGATATTGTAGAACGAAACCGGGAACCTCAAGTAAATGATTTGATGTTATTAAGCTTAATTGACGCCTGTGATTTGAACATAGAAGTGTTTGGTAAAGTAACATATAATCTTCACAAGTTAAAAGTGAAATCTATTATCGAAAACTCAAAAGACAGCAGTTTAATAAATAGTACTATTAAGGAAATTCACGATTTGTTGATGGCAGCAATTATTGTTTCTATTACAACTTCCACCATTGTTGCAAGCACCGGAAAATAGGCTTACAAGCAAAAATATCTGTGTACCTGCCTTGTAGGTAAACAGATTTGTGGCAAAAAAAGCCATGGATGTACGTATTTTTACAATAACATCATTTGCCATTTGAATTTACTGTAAAATAGAGTAATATAAAAAGGTTCGTTCTATTTCAGTAGTTTCAATTGCATAGATGGTATAGGCTATTTTTTAGCAGCGTTCACAAGCTCCAATTCGTCGATTGAAACCGTGGTAGTGAAGGAGCCGTAGTTTAAAAAGGCTTTTTTCTTTTCTATTTTTTCGATTGTTCCATAAGCCATTCCACCTATTAATCGGGCGGTATCGCCAACTTTCAGAGTGTATTGGGGTTTTGGTGGTTTTTTGGCTTCCTCTTTTAATTTTTCTTTCTTCTTTTCTCTAATTACAACAACTTTTTGTTCCATTTCTGCAGCCACTTTCTCCTGTTTTTTCTTTTCTGTGGTAGCCTTTTTCTTTGTGACTTTATTTTCTTTTTGCTTTTCCCGTTTTTTTGAATTTTCCATTTCAACCACTTTCAATGTTTCAGTGAAAAGCTTTTTCTTGTTTGGTTTTCTAAAATAATCTTCGGCAATAAGCTGCAGCTTTTTACCAAGAGTTATGGTTTTTGCCTGAGAGTCGAACTGTATTTGATAATCTTCAAGTTTTTGAGATATTTTTTCGCTTATACTTTCGTATTTCTTCTTTTGTTCGGAAGCTTTCATCTCCTTTGAAGCAAGTTCGGTGGTAGTAACTTCTAGTTTCGAACGTTCCTTTTGTAATTTAGCTATTGTTTTATCGAGCCTTACGTTTTCCTGTCTTACCTTTTTCTTAGCTCTGTTTATTAACCTGAAAGGAATACCATTTTTTTGTGCAACTTCGAAAGTAAAAGAACTTCCGGCTTGTCCTACTATCAGTTTATACAGAGGTTCAAGAGTTTTTTCATTAAAAAGCATATTGGCATTTATCGCTTCGTCCAACTCTTCAACTTTTACTTTAATATTTGTGTAGTGAGTTGTTATAACCCCATAAGCACCATTATCATAAAATTCTTCAAGAAATACTTCCGCCAGAGCGCCACCCAATTCAGGATCGGATCCTGTACCAAATTCATCAATTAAGAAAAGTGTATTTTTATCTACATTTTTCAGGAAATAGTTCATGTTTTTTAATCGATAGGAATATGTACTCAAGTGGTTTTCTATTGATTGATTATCCCCGATATCCGTTAATATCTTATCGAAAAAACACATTGAAGAACGTTCGTGCACAGGTACCAGTATTCCACTTTGCAGCATCACCTGTATCAGTCCGAGAGTTTTTAGAGTAATACTTTTTCCTCCTGCGTTTGGACCTGAAATAACAATTATTCTTTGATCGGGCTCCAGCTGTATACTTTGGGGAACCGTTTCTGCTTTTTCAGCCAAATTATTTTTATATAAGATAGGATGATAAGCATCGATCAGCTCCATGCTGTTATCGTCATTTATTTTTGGCAGGCATGCGTTAATTTCCTGAGCATATTTAGCTTTTGCCCTGATTACATCCAGATCGGTCAACAAGATTAAATAGTTTTCAAATAATTCTTTGTGTGGCCTGAGCAGGTCTGTGAGAAGCTTAAGAATTCTTACTATTTCCTGACGTTCCTCATATTCTAAAGATGATAGCTCCCGGGTAAGTTTTAGTACACTGTCGGGCTCCATGAAAACGATACTTCCGGTTCTGGAAGATCCAAGCATATTACCGTTTACTTTCTTTCTATATGAAGCAGCAACAGCAAGCACCCTTTTATTATCTATAACAGATTCTCTGATATCATCTAAATAACCCGCCTGTGAGTATCGCGAAAGTGCCTTTTGAAAGTTTTGATCAATTCCTTTTCTAACTTCTGCTATTTCCTTTCGAATAGATCTTAATGTAGTTGTTGCATTGTCTTTAAGCTCTCCAAATCTGTTGAAAACTGTATAAACAGCCTCTGTTATGTCTTTTGTAAAATAGACATTTTCTGTTTTTAGTTTCAGCTTAGGATAGTACTCTTCAAACTTCTCAAAGAATTTTATCTGCTCGTTAACTGTTTCAGAGATAGAAGCCAGATACAGGTATGATTTTTCCTCAAGAAAAGTATTTTCTATTGCCAGTAATTTGATATCATTACTTATGTCTTCGAAATCGTGATTTGGAATTCTGTTTTCGTTGTAATGAGACGAAAGATATTCATCGGTTTGGGTTAATTCAGTTTTAAGCTCCCCTGCATCTCTAAAAGGTTGAATTTTTAAAGCTGCTTTTTTTCCAAGATTAGAACTACATAGAGTTGCTATGTAAGCATTGATCTGATCGAATTCTAAATCTTTAAGTATTTTAGATGATATCTTTTTCATTAGTCAAAATTTTCGCAGCAAATTTAGTATTTATTGTTTATTCATATAGAAGTTTAAATATTTTCTATTTCTATTATTTTGTATTTATACAAAGATCAATGTCGGCATAATTTCGTAAATTGTGATTTATTACCAAAATATGATTCTCTTTCAATAGTTGTTAAGCTAATAATAAGTTGCTATATGATTTTTTTCATATTTAGCAATTATTAGTGGTATTTATAATAATCAACCCGATATTCTTTCTTAATTTTGCGCGCTGTAACAAGGATTGGTGTACAAAGCACAATTACTTAATTATTTACGGGTTAGAGTTCTTTACTTATAAGTTTTTTTATAATGAAAAAAGGGATTTACATTGCGAATACTGAGGCATGGACCGGAAAATCGGTTGTGGCACTTGGTGTTATGAAGATGTTACTTGCAAAGACAAGTAAAGTTGGTTATTTCAGACCAATAATTAGTGATTTTCCGAAAGGAGAGAAAGATAATCACATCGAAACAATGTTATCGTATTTTGATCTGGGGATAGAATACGATGATGCATTTGGTTTTACGATGTCAGAAGTTATCGATCTTAAGAATGCCGGAAAGGAAGCCCAGCTAATTGATAAGATTATTGAAAAGTACAAGAAAGTCGAAGATAAATTCGATGTTGTATTGGTTGAGGGCTCTGATTTTCAGGGAAAAGGTATTTCAATAGAATTCGATTTGAACGTTGAAATAGCGAAGAACCTTTCTATACCAACAATTCTGGTTGGTTCTGCACAAGGAAAAAGTGTTAAAGAGATTACAGCCGCCATGGAGTTGGCTGTACAGGAATATGCCGACGAAGACGTAAAAATTCAGGCTGTATTTGTAAATAAAGTAAAAGAGAATATTTACGATCAGGTAACAGAAGAATTAGATAAGATCAATACCAATGAAACTGTTGTTGGAATAATTCCGGAAAGTAAAAAACTTGGAAGTCCTACTATAAAGGAAATTAACGATGAAATAGGGGGTAAGGTATTGTTTGGAGAATCTTTAATGGACAAGCAGGCTGAACTTTTTCATGTTGGAGCTATGCAGTTGAGGAATTACCTTGAACGTATGGGTGAAAACTGTTTGATGATTACTCCCGGAGACAGAGCTGATATTATTATTGGCGCATTGCAGGCCAACGCATCTGCTAATTACCCTAGTATTTCGGGAATAATTCTTACAGGAGGCTTAATTCCGGAAGAACCGGTATTGAAACTTATCGATGGTTTATCAGGTGTGGTACCCATTATTTCGGTTGAAGATGCAACATTTATGACTGCTAATATGGTAGGAAATGTGAAGGCTAAAATCAGACCGGAAGATACCCGAAAAATTGAGCTTAGTATCAATACTTTCGAAAAATATGTTGATACAAATTTACTGGAGGATAAGTTTCGTAAATTTGAGTCAGATGTTATGACTCCGCGTATGTTCCAATACAATTTAGTATCAAAAGCAAAATCGCATAGAAAACATATAGTATTACCCGAAGGTAGTGATAAGAGAGTACTGGAAGCTGCTATAAATCTTGTTAATCAGGAGGTGGTTGATATCACTCTTTTAGGAAAAAGAGAAAATATTCTTTTAAAAGCTAATGCCTTAGGATTAAAGTTTGACGAAGAAAAAATCAAAATAATAGATCCGATTAGTTCAGAGTATTACGAAGACTATTGGAAAACTTATTACGAAATAAGAAAACATAAAAACGTATCTGAAACAAAAGCAAAGGATACAATGCTTGATGTGTCTTATTTTGGAACTATGATGGTGCATAAAGGTCATGCTGATGGTATGGTATCGGGAGCTATTCATACAACTGCACATACAATTATTCCATCATTCCAGTTTATTAAAACTAAACCGGGAGTATCTACAGTATCATCTGTATTCTTTATGTGTTTAGATGATCATGTTTCTGTATTTGGAGATTGTGCAGTTAATGTAAGTCCTAATTCTGATCAGCTGGCAGAAATAGCAATATCTTCTGCTGAATCTGCAAAGGCATTCGGTATAGATCCAAAAATAGCATTAATGTCTTATTCTTCCGGGGCATCAGGTAGTGGTGAAGAGGTAGATAAAGTACGAAATGCAACAGAAAAAGCCATTAGTTTACGTCCCGATTTGAAAATTGAAGGACCAATACAATACGATGCTGCTGTAGATCCATCGGTAGGGAAAAGTAAAATGCCGGATTCTGAAGTAGCGGGACAGGCTAATGTTTTGGTGTTCCCCGATTTGAATACAGGAAACAATACTTATAAAGCCGTTCAGCGTGAAACCGGTGCAATTGCTATAGGCCCGATGTTACAAGGACTTAATAAGCCTGTAAACGATTTGAGTAGGGGTTGTACTGTTGATGATATTTTCAACACTGTTGTAATTACGGCAATTCAGGCTCAGGATCAGTAATTTATATAATAAATAGTAATTGTTACAATACGGAAAAAATAGTTATATAATGAATATTTTAGTTATTAATGCGGGTAGCTCTTCTATCAAATATCAATTGATTGATATGACAACAGAGCAGCCATTATCAAGTGGTGTAGTAGAAAGAATTGGTTTAGCAGAGGGAGTTATCACTCACAAAACTTTTGTGGATGGTGAAAACAAAATAAAAGAAACTTTTCCAATTCCAAATCACACAGTAGGTCTAGAGCGTGTAGCTGAGCTTCTTACTGATGCGAAAGTAGGAGTTGTTAAAGATCCTTCAGAAATCCAGGCTGTAGGTCACCGTGTAGTTCACGGAGGTGAGACTTTCACTAAAACTGTAGTTATTAATGAAGAGGTTAAAGCAAAAGTTAAGGAATTGTTTCCATTGGCACCACTTCATAACCCTGCTAACCTTACAGGTATCGAAGTAGCTGAGAAGGTATTTCCAAATGCTGCTCAAATTGCAGTTTTCGATACTGCATTCCACCAAACTATGCCGGCTGTAGCTTACCGTTATGCTATACCTACAAGCATGTACAAAAATATGGGAATTCGTAAATATGGTTTCCACGGAACATCTCACAAATATGTTTCTGAAAAAGCAGGTGAGTATTTAGGAAAAAAAGATGCTAAAATAGTTACAATTCACGTTGGTAACGGAGCTTCAATGGCAGCTGTTACTGGTGGTGTTTGTATCGATACTACAATGGGATTAGGACCACTTAGCGGACTTATTATGGGTACGCGTTCAGGAGATATTGATCCGTCAATCATATTCTACCTGGTTGAGCAAAAAGGATATTCTATCGAGGACGTATCAAGATTATTGAACAAAGAATCGGGTATGGAAGGTCTTACGGGAGATACTGATATGCGTGATATCGAAGATCGTTTGAATGCAGGTGATGTTGTAGCTCAACTGGCTTACGATATGTATACTTACCGTATCAAGCAATACATAGGTAACTATGCTGCTGCAATGAACGGACTGGATGCTATCGTATTTACTGCAGGTGTTGGAGAAAACGATACATCGGTACGTAAAATGGTTAGTGAAAACATGGAGTACTTCGGACTTAAACTTGATGAAGACAAAAACAAAGTTCGTAACTCTAAAATCCGTGAAATTAACACAGATGATTCAAAAGCTAAGATTCTGATTATCCCAACTAACGAGGAATTGGAAATTGCTAAGCAGTCTTTCGAATTGATAAAGTAAGAATAGAGCATATTCAATAAATATAAAAGCAATCCGTTTTGGGTTGCTTTTTTTTTGGCGTTACCCTTCGGGTCGGGCTTTCGCTCATACTCCTCGCTTATTCCTTTACTCCGTTAAGGAATAAGCTGTGGGGTAATCCGCTCTATCCCTAACGCAAATTGTAATACCTTTGTTGTGTATGTGAGCGGGCGATGAAATACCTTATCCCATGCCGTATATTTTTATTATATAAGCGAGTGCATCCTATGCTTTCGTTTATAGTTCAATGCAGTTAATTTGCGCTTTTTTAGGTAAAACCAAACTATTATTTCTGATTTTTAAATATGCATTGTTTTAGCTTTCATTGTATAACTAAATCAGTGTAAAATATCTTATCAACTTATGTTTTATTGTACATATAAAATATATACTTTTGTTACTAAAGTTAAATAGACAGCAATGCAAAATATACACACAATTAGTACTAGAACTCTAAGTTTTGAGGCTTTATACCAAATTGTTAACGAAGATAAAAAGCTGGTGCTTTCCGATGAGGCTGTATCAGCAATAGAAAAGTGCCGGACATATCTTGATGAGAAGATGAAAACTCATAAAGATGCTATTTACGGAATTAATACCGGGTTCGGTTCTTTATATAATGTAAAAATCCAGAGTGAGCAATTAACTCAACTTCAGGAAAACCTTGTAATGTCGCATGCCTGCGGTACAGGAGAGGAAGTTTCTCATGAGATAGTTAAACTGATGATTCTTCTAAAGATCCAGTCATTGAGTTACGGACATTCCGGAGTTCAGCTTGAAACGGTAAACCGTTTAATAGAATTTTATAACGATGATATTGTTCCTGTGGTTTATGAACAGGGATCTCTTGGTGCCTCGGGCGATTTATCACCTTTGGCCCATATGTCTTTACCTCTTATCGGTAAAGGAAAAGTAGACTGGAATGGTGAAAGAATTTCAGGAGAGGAACTGTTAAAACGCAAAGGATGGAATAAGGTTGAATTAGCTTCAAAAGAAGGGTTGGCCTTGTTGAACGGTACTCAGTTTATGAGCGCTCATGGGGCTTATGCAATATTAAAAGCATATAAGTTGTCTTATCTGGCCGATTTAATCGGTTCTATATCTCTTGAAGGTTTCGATGGTAGAATAGAACCTTTTGATGAACTTGTTCACATGGTTCGACCTCATAACGGACAAATTAAAACAGCATCAAGGATTAAAGAGATGCTCGAAGGCAGTGAATTAATTCAACGTCCTAAGGTTCATGTTCAGGACCCGTATTCTTTCCGATGTATGCCACAGGTCCATGGAGCGAGTAAAGATGCTCTGGATTATGTGAAAAGAACTTTTATAACAGAGATAAACTCTGTAACCGACAATCCAAATATCTTTGTTGATTCCGATAAAATTATTTCCGGAGGAAATTTCCACGGACAACCATTGGCTTTAGCATTAGACTTTTTGGCTATCGCATTAAGTGAACTTGGTAATATTTCGGAGCGCAGAACTTATCAGCTTGTTAGTGGATTGAGAAAACTTCCTCCATTCTTAGTTGCTGATCCGGGATTGAATTCAGGATTTATGATACCTCAGTATACAGCAGCAAGTATTGCTTCACAAAATAAGCAACTTTGTTCGCCGGCATCTGTCGATTCGATTGTTTCCTCAAACGGACAGGAAGATCACGTATCTATGGGAGCAAATGCTGCTACAAAGGCTATTAAAGTACTTGATAATGTTGAACGTATTCTGGCTATAGAACTTCTAAATGCTACTCAGGCCTTGAAATTTAGAGAGCCTGATAACACATCGGAATTCTTAAAGTCGTTTGTGGAAATGTACCGAACAGAAGTTCCTTTTGTAGAAATTGACAGAGAATTGCATATTGATATAGAAAAATCAGTTCAGTTTATTTCTAATATGGAGGTTGATACTGATTTGATGTTCTAATGAGTTAATGATATAGTGATTGAATGATAAAATGCTTTAATGTGAGAACAGTATTCACATTAAAGCATTTTATACCATCTACACATTAAACCTACTGCAATAAAACGAATGTTTTCACCTTACTCTTCAAAATAAAATTTAACCGTCTAGGCTGAGCCAAGATGCTGAAATTTTCTTTCTCAACTAAGGTGAAAATTTTCTACTTTATTTTACAGTAAATTTAAAACGTAAATGGTATTATCGTTTTTATTAATTAGTCTTTTTACAATTTCGAAAGTATTGTCTCTTATAGTGTAGTAATGATTTACTATTCAATGAAGTCTCGCTTGATTTCTGTGACCGTCCCTTTGACTTCGATTCTTGTATTTTAGACTAAACTACTCGGAGACGTCTACTCGATTATGTACTGTATATTTAAATAATGAATAGATTTCTTGTTTAGAAATGCTTTTTAATATAAATAAACCAATAAGTAAAGGGATACCAAAAATTATTAATCTAATTATTTCAGAAATAATTAATTCAATCCAGGTTTTATCGATATTAACAATAGTATTAGATACTTCTGTGATTCCATTTAAATTTTCAATTGAAGAAAAAAAGTTTATTGCAGAATGTATAATAATGAGTATATATATATTTTTAGTTTTAAGGTATACAGCTGCAAATAGAAACCCTAAAGAAAAAGTAGCGTATATTTGATTATACACACCTTGTGTTGTCATTTCAGATGACCATATATTAATGATATGTGTAAATCCAAAAATTAGACTTGTTATAAAGACACTTTTAACTATTCCATAATTTGAATTTATATATTTATAAAGAATTATACCTAAAATCAAACCTCTAAATAATAGTTCTTCGAAAAATGCAGATAATAGTATTTTTAAAGAATAAGTATAGATTTTGATATTTGAAATTTCATTAAAATCCATTTTAAAGAAATCTTTAAACCCTCCGGAAAAAATATACACATATAGGATAAGAGGAAAATAATAAGCTGATTTTTTATAGTTTAAACTAAATGATAATTTTGAAGGAATATATTTCGAAAATATTAATAGAAAAATGCTTAAAATAATAATAATATTCAAAATTATTTTTTTTGAATCATTAGTTATCTCAAAGTATGTTTCAAATGGAATTTTCCCTATTAAAATAATAGATAGAATAAGAATGATAGAGAATAATATAGGATATTTATATATTGTCATAATTAATGAAAAAACCTGATGAATTGTTAAATTCATCAGGAGAAATTAATTAAAGAATAGAAAGTGATGCTTTACAGTTACTTAAAGAAAAGCAACAGCAATCGCACCAACCCCAATCATCTGCGTTACATCCACAAGTACCAAATTCAATATCACATTCAATACCAATTGATTTTTTACTGTTTAAAGAGCTTAGTTTATCAGAGTGCTTGAATGAGGTGTCAATAATATAACTTTCGAACATTACCGAATTAATAGTTCCATCTTTAACAAAAGGTCTACTTTCATCGTGATAAAATTTAGCAGCAGATGTATAAATGCCATCATTTGCAGTTATATCATTATAAGAACCATCATCAAAAAAACTTGTGCCATTAGAAGTCAAAGTTTCTGGCATTTGGTTTTTACTCTTATCTTTAGAAAAATTGATTAAGACAATTTCTTTAACATAAAATTGATTCGAAACACTTCTATATCTAGCATCATTGACAGCTACATTTTCTTTAATAAATTCTGATTGACTTAAAGTTTCAGAGATATCTACTTTATCATCATTAACACATGAGATAATGAAAAATGGAATAGATATTAATAGTACTTTTAATAAAATTTTCATGGTAAATAATATTTGGGTGATAATTATTATCACAATTAATAGTTTTCCAGTTTGTTGTTTAAAATCTATTATAGATTTTCAAGTGCCCTTTGGAATTCACCTGTTTTGAGATGGTTAGTCTCTTTTTATAATATTTTTCACTGACCGTTTTTTAGTTTTATTGGTTATTGTTCATAATAATTTTGATATGTGTAGTATTGAGCTTAATATATTTTAAGCCATTTTTCTAAGATATAAAATAAAGTTTTTGTGATACTTCTTTTCAAAAATGTCCTTTATAGATATACGTAATTTTGTTTTAAATAGTATTTATTATCAATTGATGTATAAAGGCTGACAGGTGCTTTATTATTAACTTTAAAATTTTTCAATTTTTTCATAGCTAAGTAGTTAATGTTAAGTTTATGAAAGCCCATATTTTGTTGGATTTTCTTTTTGTTTATACAAATATATAATGTACAAAGCTCAAAAAATGAGCTTTGTTTTTTTTTATTTTCACTTATTTAGGATTAACATTTATTTCTTGGAGGGAAAAGTAGTAATAACTTTAAAGGAGTATTGTTTCGCAGAATAAACAATTGTGTTCACCGGCATCTGTCGATTCAATTGTATCCTCAAACGGACAGGAAGATCAAGTATCTAAGGGAGTAAACGCCGCTACAAAGGCAATTAAGGTTATAGATAATGTAGAAAGTATTTTAGCTATAGAACTTCTAAATGCTACTCAGGCCTTGAAGTTTAGAGAGCCTGATAATACATCGGAATTCTTAAAGTCGTTTGTGGAAATGTACCGAACAGAAGTTCCTTTTGTAGAAATTGACAGAGAATTGCATATTGATATAGAAAAATCAGTTCAGTTTATTTCTAATATGGAGGTTGATACTGATTTGATGTTCTAATGAGTTAATGATATAGTGATTGAATGATAAAATGCTTTAATGTGAGAACAGTATTCACATTAAAGCATTTTATCGTTTTTATTAATTAATTTTTTTTACAATTACGAAAGTATTGTCTCTTATAGCATAGTAATGGCTTACTTTTCCATTTTTGTCTCTTCCGAAAACAATATTACCGGGCTTACCTTCTATATAAAAAGAATCATCGGCCTGAGCTAATACAGTAATCTCATTTCCTTCCTCTGGTTTAAAAATTAAATTCCGACCGTCGTTTGTAACAAATAATTTAACAGAGTATTTTTCTATGTAATATGTACCTGTATACTCGTCAAGCAATTTTTTATCTACTGCTACAGTTTTTCTCTCATCATATGCTTGTTCTAAATCTGCATGTGCTACCCATTGTCCGTCTTCTTTCAAAAACATGTCCAAAAAGATTGAAGTATATTTGTGAGTGCTGTTATCCTTTGAATTGATATATTCATATTCTGCAGTATAATAGATCCATGCATAATCTCCTTCTTTTGAAACATATACATATGGATCTCCAATATAACTTATCTTAGTATATTTGTTCCCCTCATTATTTGAAACAAAAGCTTTCATTTGTTTCAAATCAACATTTTCAACTTTTGTCCCGGATAACCTTATCAAAGCAGTATTTTTGGAATGATAACCTTCAAAAACATCCAGATTTTTGTTTATCATAACCTCGTTATGCCATTGATTTAATTTGTCGAGAACGGCTTGTTGTTCAGCATTATACTTGGAATTGTCTTGGGCAGATAAGTAGTTAGGGAATGATAATAGCATTATACTACTTAATAAAAGTACTAACCTTTTCATTTGTGTTTATATTTAATAGTTATTTCGATTTGAATTAACGTGTTATAGATGAAAAGGTTAACTCTAATTTAATGATAAAAAACTAAATATATGTAACTTTTATTGCTTAACGATATAATGGAATTCGAATGAATCAATCATATCAAAATATTAAAAATGTTAAATGATTAAAACCCATAGAAAATCAGAGTAGGATTTTAGCTCGCTGGCACTATGGTGTCAAAGGAAGCCTAATTTATTAGGCTGGTGTTTCAAATCTCTTATGGATTGTTAATACTTCAAAAAAAAATAATTCTTTTATCTGTATGAATTATTAATTCAGCCATTTTTTAATTTAATTTTTTACTGTCTTCTGATAAAGCTTTGTATAAGCTATAACAGATTAATAATATTAGTATTGCAAAAGGAAGAGCGATTAACAGTGATGCCGTTTGCAAAGCCACCAAGCCACCACCAATTAGTAGTACACCTGCTATTGCTCCTTCCATTGATGCCCAAAATATTTTTTGTCCCTTCGGAGCGTCGTGTCTACCTCCCGAGGTAAGTGTATCTACAACAAAAGAACCGGAATCGGATGATGTAATAAAGAAACCAATCACTAATATTATTGCCAAACCTGATGATATTGATGCTAACGGATACTGTTCCAATAAATAATATATCGATGTTGAAATGTTGTTATTTACTGCGTCAGAAATTGCATGGTTTCCTATTAATTCCTGATAAATTGCACTTCCGCCAAATACTGTCATCCACAAAAAAGTAAGTAAAGTAGGAACTAATAATACTCCAAGAATAAATTCGCGGAATGTTCTTCCTTTAGAAATACGTGCTATAAATATTCCAACAAATGGCGACCACGAAATCCACCATCCCCAATAAAAAATAGTCCAAGAGCTTTGCCATGATTCTTTATTTACCACACTTTGATAAGCCTCTGTCCACATGCTTTGTTCAAAAAACACGGTTGTATAATGTCCGATATTCTGAATAAAAGCCTTTAATAAAAATATAGTAGGTCCAACAATAAGCATAAAAACAAGCAGTAATATAGCAAATCGCATATTCCATTCGCTAACTACCTTTATACCTTTGTCTAAACCAAACACCAATGACATAGTAGCAGCAGCCGTGATTAATACAATTAGAATAATCTGAACGAATACGCTGTTTTCAACCCCAAATAAATATTCCAGTCCGGCATTTACCTGTTGAACACCTAAACCTAATGATGTAGCAAGCCCGAAGAGGGTAGCTACTACAGATATAACATCAATTGTATCTCCCCATTTTCCGTATATTGCCTTACCCAATAATGGTTGAAACAATGAACGTATAGTTAAAGGTAGGTTTCTGTTAAAAGTAAAATACGCCAAAGCTAAGGCAATAACTGCATATAAAGCCCAAACATGAATTCCCCAATGCAAAAATGTTAAACTCATTGCTGATTTTGCTCGTTCAACAGCAGAGGAAGCATCTGTTATTAATGGGTTATTGTTAAAGTGTGAAACAGGCTCTGCAACACTCCAAAATAATAAACCAATTCCCATACCGGCACTAAACAGCATTGCAAACCAAGCTTTAAGTGAAAAGTCGGGTTTAGCGTTTTTCCCGCCTATTCTAACATGGTCGAATTTTCCATATCCCAGATATAAAGCAAAAAACAATATAAGATTTAATAAGAGAATATAGAACCATCCAACGGTGTCTGAAATAGTTTTTTGAATCATAGCAAACCAATCTGACATTGGTTCTCCTACAATCAGCGTTATAGCAATTAACGTAAATACAATAATTAATGAGGGAATAAATACATATGGATTTGATTTTATTCCTAAGAATGTTTTTTCGTCACTTCTACTGCGTTTTTTTACCATTACTTACTCATTAATTGAATACAATTACCATTATTGTCACCAAGGGTTTTAATAAGCCGTTGCTTGGCGACTTTAAAAGTACAACTTTTCGAGCTTAGTACAGAGCACCAACAAAAATTGTTAGCTTAATTTCAGGGTCAAGTCATATTTTTGGGGAGAAAATTATATAAAGCGTTTGGTTGGACCGATTCAATCTATGGTTTACTGCGCATTTATTTCTCATTAATGAATAATCAATTGGATGAAGGGGTAAAGTTGACAATATTATATTTTGTTCATTGTAAGTAGTCAATTTGCCATCGCCACGAAGTGGCAGATTAATTCAACAAAAGGTATCACCTTTTGTTGAAGGTGCGAAATATGAATACGCCCTGAAAGGGCAGCTAAAACAATATG
>JBDLJM010000058.1 GCA_039714315.1 Bacteroidota bacterium
GCTCGCCTTGGAGGTGGAGGATCTGCATCTGTTTCTGCATGTCGTACAGTAAGTCCTCTTAAAGGATTGAAAACTGTTTTCGGAGCTAAATCTGAAATTACATTTATTGAAGGAGCAGGTATTTCGGGCGACCTTCCTGTTGTAAGTAGTGATAACCTTTGGGTTGAAGATGAAAATGGAAAACTAGTACAAGGTTTACATGCCGAATATTTTGATGGACCAAATTTACAGGGAGAAGCACAATGTTCGCGTATTGATGATAAAATTGACTATTCTTGGGGATGGGCTGCACCATGCGATAAAGTAACTAAAAATGGTTATTCTGCACGTTGGACAGGTAAGCTTAAAGCTCCTGAAACAGGAAAATATAAAATTGGTGTTTCGGGTAATGAAGCAGGAATTAGATTATACATCGATGGTAAAAAAGTTGTTGATGCTTGGGGAGATCCTGAAAATGAAATTACAGAAGCTCGTTTTAACTCAATAAACCAGAGTGTTGAAGTTTCGATGAAAGAAGGAGAGTATCACGATATAATTGTTGAATTCCATAAAAAGATGAACCGTAATACAGTTCGTTTAGAGTGGGCTATTCCGAGTAAGAAATCTCCAATTATCGATGCTGTTAAGCTTGCTAAGAAAAGTGAAGTTGCTGTGATTTTTGCAGGTCTTTCTAACTTAATTGAGGGAGGCACAAATGATAGAGGAGAACATGGTGTAGGAGAACTTGGTTTACCTGGAAATCAGGATGCGCTTATTTCTGCTGTAGCAAAAGCAAATCCTAATACTATTGTTGTATTGGTAAATGGTACTCCTGTTGAAATGCCTTGGATAAATGATGTTGCTGCTGTAGTGGAAGCTTTCTATCCTGGTCAGGAAGGTGGTGATGCCATTGCTAATATACTTTCCGGAGCTGTAAATCCTTCAGGAAAATTACCTGATACTTTCGGTAAAAAGCTTGATGATTATTTATCGATGAAGTTTTATCCCGGTGACGAAGAAAAAGGTATTACTGAATACGGAGAAGGCTTAAAAGTTGGTTACCGTCAGTTCGACGAAGATGCTATTGAGCCATTGTTCCCATTTGGATTTGGTCTTTCGTACACTACTTTCGAACTTGGAAACTTAAAAGTTGAGAAAAAAGGAGAAAAAGTATTGGTGTCGGTTGATGTTAAAAATACAGGTGATGTAGCCGGAGCAGAAGTAGCTCAGGTTTATGTTCAGGATGTAGAAGCATCGGTTTTCCGACCAAAAAAAGAACTTAAAGGATTCGAAAAAGTATACCTAAAAGCAGGAGAAACCAAAACCGTAACTGTTGAGTTAGACAAATTTGCATTCTCATATTACGATGATGTAAAGACTCACGACTGGGTGCTGGAAGCGGGAGATTTCAATATTTTGGTTGGTAACTCTTCAAGAAACATTACTCTTAAAGAGAAAATTACATTATAAGGATATAAGGTCGTATCACGACTAACTTTTATAAAAGAGCGTTTGATAATATCAGACGCTCTTTTTTATGCGAAGAATATTCGTTATTGGTGTAACCTGAGTTCGACGAGAGAAATGGAATATAGAAAGTAAACCATAAGTGCTTCTTATTGATTTCACTAATAATGATTTTCATTATACAGTTAAGTTTATTAACTATAAAACAGTTCAACAACTGATTTTGTAAAATTGGTAAGCTGAATCGTTTCATAGACACAAAGTAATCATTGACTTATTATCTCAAATATATGCCATATTGTTTATTACTAATATCAATTTGTGCTTTCATATTTCTTTATATTGCGACTCTTTAGAGATGAAGAGGCACGGTATAGAAGTGCATGAAATAGAAATAAAAAAAATAAATAACGATGAATGAACAAGTAAAGAAGGATTATACTAAGCCTATGATCCTTATGGTGGTAATATTTTTTCTTTTTGGATTTATAACATCAATTAATGGTATTGTACAACCGGCCTTGCAAAAAGTATTTCAGCTGAGTGATTTTAAATCAAACCTTGTAACATTTTCATTCTTTACAGGGTTCGTAGTAGCATCTCCGATAGCTACAAAAATTATTGCTAGTTTAGGATATAAGAAAGATTTGGTAATTGGTCTTTTAGTTATGGCCTTAGGTCTTCTAATATTTTATGTTGATGCCATGATGTTACCGGGTGTTATTGCAAACGGTGGAAACATGGATTTAATGTATTATATCTTCCTATTTGCTACATTGGTGGTTGGATCAGGAGTTACTATACTGCAGGTTGGAGCCAATCCATATGTTGTTGCTTTAGGTGATCCTGAAACAGCTGATAGCCGAGGAAACACAGTTGGATTCTTCAACTCTTCTGCTACAATGATTGGCCCATTATTAATTGGAGGAATTATCTTCTCTGAAACGCTTTCAAAAAAAATGAGTGCAGCTGTTGATGGGCTAAGTTCAGCATTACAAACAGAAATCGTTACAGCTACTCAAATGCCATATTTAGTATTGGTAGTAGCAACTGTAATCATTGCAGTAATATTCTCTTTCCTTCACTTGCCAAAAATCGATTCAGAATCTGAAGAAGGTGAAGTTGTTGAAGGAAATCCTTTAGGCTATAGTCACATGTGGCAAGGTGTTTTAGCTATTTTCATGTATGTAGGTGCAGAGGTAGCAATAGGAAACAACCTTTTCCAGTTAATCAACAGTATGCAGGCAAATGAATCATTTGAATTACCATTTGGTTTAGAAAAATCGGCTTTCGTAGGTATGTACTGGGGTGGTGCAATGGTTGGTCGTTTGGTCGGAATATTTGTTATGAAGAGAATTAAAATCAGTACAGGTTTGAAGTTTACTACGATTATGGCATTGATCTTCATTACTATTGGATTAGTAACTACTAAGCAAATGTCTTTAATTGCGTTTACATCTATCGGGTTATTTAACTCTGTAATGTGGCCTGCTATATTCCCACTTGGAATTGCTAAAATGGGTAAACTTACTAACAAAGCATCAGGATATATGATGATGGGTGTATTTGGTGGTGCTCTTCTTCCTTTAATGGTTGGTTTCATAGCTGATAGTATTGGAAGTATGCAAATGGCTTATGGAATTCTATTAGTAGCTTACGGTTACTTATTCTATTATGCAGTAAGTGGAAGTAAGGTGAAATCTCACCCTAAATTAGACTAAGTTTATTAAAACTTATAGCAATTTGAATTCAAATTGCTATATAATTAATAATATATGCCACTGTGATTTTTTCACGGTGGCTTTTTTGTTTCTATATTTATAGACTATCACAATATTAATCAAATATGAAGAAGATTCTAGTTACCGGAGCCAGTAGTTATGTTGGAGCTCGTCTTTATGACGATTTCAAAAATAGATACTCTGTTAAGGGAACATATTTAAAGAATCAGTTTTATAGCGATTTAATAAAGCTGGATATGAGAGATAAGTATCAGGTAGAAAAAGTTGTTGTAGAGCAGTCTCCTGATGTTATAGTGCATGTTGCTGCTAATGCCGGAGCTGCTTGGTGTGAGAAAAACAAGGAAGCAGCAATTGAGATAAATCAAAAGAGTGTCGGGTATTTTTGTGATACAGCAAATAAAGTTGGAGCCAAATTGATATTCATTTCTTCATTTGCAGCTATAAATCATAAAACTGTTTATGCCGAAACAAAACGAGGGGCAGAAAAAATTATAGAGCAAAAGTCGAATGATTATTTAATTATCCGCCCGGCACATATAGTAGGTTATAGTCCCAATACTAAAAACGACAGACAGTTCAACCGATTTTTGAATAATATAACTGAAACTACTCCGGCAGTATATGATTCTTCATGGAAATTCCAGCCTACTTATCTTAAACATATCTCGGAGCTTATTAATGAGGCTATAAAGAAAAAATTAACCGGACTTACTATAAATGTGGCAGTACCGGAATTAAAAACCCGATTCGATTTGGCAAAAGATATCTTATCTCCTTTTGAGATAGACGTAACATCTAAAAATGCAAATGATAATACCCCGTCCTTTAACGAAGATTTATCAGAACTTTCGAAATTAGATTTGCCTGAGTATTCTTATGAAGAGATGATAAATGATATCCACAAAGAACTAAAAAAATTAGGTTATTTATAGCGTTTATTGGTGCTATATTACTTTGACAAAAAGTGATTTTTAATTGTCACTTTGCGTATTGTGTAAAACAGTTTCTTTCTTTTATTTTTGATGGTTATAGTGAGTGCTATAAACTATTAATTAGTTTTGAATTTATTACGATAATCAGTAGGTAACATATCTTTTTGTTTAGCAAATTGAGTATAAAAGTTAGGCATTGTATTGAAACCACAGTCGAACGCAATCTCTTCAATAAGATTATTAGTGTGGATTAGTAAATAACAAGCTCTATTTATCCTGATTTCAGAAATGTATTGAGATAAAGTTTTTGATGTTCGTTGCTTAAAATATCTGCAAAATGAGTTTGGAGCCAGATTGCTAAAGTCGGCAATAGTTTCAAGTTTTATTTTATTCTGATAATTTTTGCTAATGTAATCGATACATTTCACCAATCGATCTCGATCATCATTATTATCAAATTTATTATTGAAATTCTTTAAAATATATTTAGAGGTTTTGATTTGCGACATCTTATCCAGCAACTTTATAGTGTCAGTGAACTTAGCAAAACCTTTACCATTGGCAATTTTAATGAAACTTTCTTTTAACTCTATTGCACTTTTTTTATTAAAATGAATGCATTTGTTCGAATTGATCAATAAGTCTTTTATTCCTCTAAATTCGGGTATGTTAAATAGTTTTTGTGAAATTAAACTACTATCTATAAATAACACTATGTATTCGAATTTTTGATTTATGTCGTGGTTGTGGGGTTTATTATTCATCCAAATATGTTCTACTTCAGAACCAATCACTACTAAATCATCTTTATCAAAGTTTTCAATACTTTCTCCAATAATACGAGTACCGTGCCCTTCTAAAATATATATTATTTCAATCTCTGGATGATAATGAAGAGGTGTGTCAAGAGAATCCTTTTTATGAAGAAAAGTCAAAAAAGTCTCGTCCTTCGAATAGTCTAATAGCTCATATAATGCATTCATCTTATAATTTATATTATTATTATCTTATCACAAACATACAACAATGATGGTAATATAAATTACTTTGTTGTATATATACATAAATTATAGCTGTGTTATTTTTTATTTATTGCTGAAAAATATTAAAAAGTATTATTATGTGTAAAGTAAATATGACTGGTAGGGAGCGAATGAATATGGCCATGAACAAGGAACATCCTGATAGAGTTCCTGTAATGGCTCAGTTTAGTATCGGATTTATGATACAACAATTAAAAGAACATCCGAGTATTACTCCAATGGAGTTATGGAATGATGCTGACAAGTTTGCTGAAGCATTAATTTGGTTGAGAGAAAGATTCGAATTTGATGGAATACTATGTGGTATTCACGGGCAAGATCCTAATTGGAGAGATAAGGTTACTGTGGAGATGGTTGACGGTATTGAAGTTGCAACTTTCCACGATCGTAAAGAAATATATGTTGATGATGATTTACCTGTAGGTAAGTTTTTTAAGGAAACACTTGTTGATATTGATACTTTTGATCCGACAACAATTCCTGATGAATTAGATTTTATTTCAGCGTCTAAAGATTGTTATGTTAATATCTTCCCTGATGATAAGTATAGAGTGTTTGATATTCTTGAAGAAAAACTAAAAGGAGAGTTTTCGATACACGGAGAAGTATCATCGCCTTTAGATTACCTTTTAGATTTATTAGGGTACGAAAACGCCCTTATGGCAATGATGACACACCCTGATAAATGTAAAGATATTCTACAAAGATATACAGTTGGGGTTATAAATATGGCTGAAGGTATTTGTGATCAAAATTCTGTTGATGCAATTAAAATTTCTTCTCCTTTTGCAGGTAGTGATTTTATTTCACCCGAAAGTTATAGAGAGTTCGAATTACCATACGTTACTCAATTAGCTACGGCTGTTAAGAATAAAGGGAAATTCGTATATATTCATACTTGTGGACATATCAACGACAGATTGGAAATGATGGCAGAGTCAGGAGTTTCAGGATTAGAATGTTTAGATCCAGAGCCAATTGGAAACGTTGCCTTAGATGATGCATTTAATCGTATTGGAGATGATATGTTTATTAAAGGAAATGTAGATTCAGTTCATACTTTGCTTAATGGTAGCGACGAAAAAGTACTAAAAGATGTAAGTGATAGAGTGAAAATAGGAATGAAAAACAAAGGGTATATTCTTAGTACTGCATGTTCTATTGCTCCTAAAGTATCAGAGAAAAATGTTGCTATTTTAGCTAAAATAGCGAAGGAGATTGGAAATTATAAAGAAGAAGAGTAATCTCTAGTTCTTATTAGATATTTCACATAAATAATTCAGGGTAAAAGCATTTAACTTTTGTAAGTAAATATTTTTGCCCTGTTTTCTAATACCTTTTACAAGATTAATAGGATAATTATTAAGGAGTAGACTTCTTAAATAGGGATATGAGTTATATAATACTTTTTTCAGCAATAATAATCGGTGTAGTTACAGGAGAAGTGCTAAAGAAGCAAAAGAAGATAGAAGGATTGTTTCTAACTTTTAGTGGAGCTTTTTTATTGGCAATAACAATTTTTCATTTGTTGCCAAATGTGTATAAAAAGGGAGGTTTTGATATCGGGATATTTATTATGATCGGTATTTTTCTTCAGATATTATTGGAGTATGTATCAAAAGGATTGGAGCATGCCCATCACGATAATCACAAAGAAAATCTCAATCACACTTTTACAGTTCCAATGTTTTTGAGTATTTCTGTTCATGCGTTTTTAGAAGGAGCTCCGGTACACAATCATGGACATTTTATTGAAGATATTAGTAACCCAATTCTTCTGGGTATTTTTTTACATAAAATTCCTATTTCATCAATTATATTTATTTCATTTCGCAAGAGTGGTTATTCCAAAAAGTTTTCTGTTGCAATGTTAGCATTATTTGGGTTAATGACTCCTGCAGGAAGTTACTTTGTAAGTAAGGTACCTGTATTATTTCAGTATTCTCCACAAATAAATGCAGTCGTTATAGGTATATTTCTTCATATAAGTACTGTAATTTTATTTGAAAGCGATCATGGACATAAGTTTAATGCTGCTAAGCTTATAGTTGTAGCATCAGCAACGTCTATTGTATATTTTTTATTCTAATATCACTATATACCATATACATTTTACTTATACAGGAGATGGTATAATTCCAATTGCATAGATATCAAATGTTAGTTATGGAGAATTGGAAAATAAGAAGAAAAATACAACTGTTGCCTTACCACGTGTAATAGAATGCTTCTAGATTCTAAGTGTTAATTATGTATGATTCATTCTTTTGTCAATTTATGTTGTGTTAGTGCCATTTTGTTTATTGCGTAAATAATTGAGTTTAGCTTTATTTGAAAATAGATATTGTAACTAATAATAGGTTACTGTTAAGAAAATCGAAAACTATGAAAATTTTTAACTCATTAAAAAGTAAACTAAAGGGCATCGCTCTTTTATCAATGCTTTTTGTGTCGTCATTTACAATGGCACAAACAATAAACCCTGCCGATGGAGCAGTTTTATACAGTAACGAAGTGGTGTCTTTCGATTGGTATTTCGATACGGGAGTTGCTGACCTTACACATACTCTTTATGTTATTAACCCTGATAAAACAGAAACGTCTTTGGGGGCTGGTTTTGCAAACGGACAAAATCATGCTGTAGGTAAAGTGTTTGAAGTAGGAGAGTACCAGTGGTATCAAAAAGCGTGGAACGGAACACTTTATAAGTCGGAATACCGTAGTTTTACAGTAGTAGAAGGTAATGTACCAGTGTTTGCCCCCGAAGATGGAGGTGAATTTCACCCAAATCAAATTTTATCGTTCGATTGGTTTGTACCTGTAACAGCAACGGCAAACAAACTTGTAGTTTATGCATCAGATGGATCTGTTTATTTCGAGTCGGTTAATGTAGCTGGTGGACAACAGCATATTGAAGGTGGTAAATTTGTAAACGATACTTATACGTGGAAAGGTATTTATACCGATGGAGGCGTTGAGGCAGAAACTGCTGAATACACTTTTTCTACTGTAGGAGATGCTAATACTACTGTAATTGAGCAGTATGGTATTACTTGGTATATAAAAGGTACACCTGAGTATGGAAAGTACGCAAATGGAGAATATTGGGTAGTAGGACCAATTGAGCTGGTTAAAATTACACCTCAGTCTATTCAGTATGAAATGACAACTTTACCAAATGGCGATCCTCTTCCAGCCGGTGTTCAACCTTACAATGTTAATAGAATTATTAACGGATCGATGATTAATCCGGAAACTGTTTCAGATGCTGCGGGTAATGTTAATTGGAGTCATGGTTTTGATGACGAGTTGGCAATATGGAAGCCTGTTTCAAATAGTTATCCTGAGCGTGTAGCTGCTTATGCACAGTATAAATCGTGGTATAAAGAAGAATTGAATATAGCACGTGTTGATGTTGGTGGTGTTTATGAACCAATTAGTGAAGCACATTCACGTTCTGTAGCGGTGAACAGTTCGATAGTTTCATCAATCAGTTGCGATGTACCGGATCGTCCTGTTTTAGAAGTAACAGCTATTTTAACTGTAGTTGCAGAGGCCGATAAACCTGTTGCAGGAGATTTTAGACCGCCATATTCGGGGTACGATAAAAAATCGAAATACAATGTTAGCGATTTAGATTATTCGGCACTGAAAACATTAGAGCCTACGCCTAACATGATTGATTTAGAAACAGCAGAGGCTTTATTTGAACGTAACTGGATTGATATATTATCCGACTGGCAAAATGAGTTTTTGCATGCTAAACAAAATATGCAGGCTAGTTACGGTGCAAATGTTGCATCAGCAATTAGTCACGGTGCCGTAGCGTTAAATACAGAGTATGGAAACGGAACAGCTGATAAAGAAATATTGTTGAAGAGAATGACACAGTTGGGACTCGATTTATATGGAGTTGTTACTACAGCAGGTGGTTGGAGAACTTTTCAGAATAACGGAGGATTGTTGCCAGGTAGAAAGTTGCCTATTATGATTGCCGGAAAAGTGTTAAACGACACACACATGCTTAACATTAAAACTGAACATCCTGAAATTCATTTTCACGAAGAAGATCAAACTTTTTATGTAACGCAGGCAGATATTGATATGTCAAATAGTACTTCCTGGAATCCTGATAGTAGAGATGCTATTAACATGCCATACGAAGCAAGCGATATAAATTTACCTGAGTGGGGTATCCGTCACGCAACCAATCCAGAGATTGAAAATAAATATTGGGATTGTGTTTATCGTCGTTGTTGTAACGAAAGTGGTTTGCAAGGATCTGTCTTAGCAGCACACGCAATGGGCTTAGTTGAAGATTGGGGCCATGATGCATATTTCGATTATATGGATAGATATCTTTCTGTTGAAAAGCAGTTATGGTTTATCGAAGGAGAAGATGTGAAATTTGATGTTACCGAGAATAAATCAGGTCTTTATGGTAGAGGTGTTACTAACTCTTTTGTTGAAATGTACGGGATGAATGAAATGTGGGTTAAGCACCGTGCTACATTTGGTCCGGAATGGAAACGAACAGACGAAACAGATATCTACAGCAACGGATCAAGAGAAGGTTCAGGTTTAGGTATTTTGGAGAATGAAGAACTTAAATTATCAATAATTCCTAATCCGGTAGTTGATGGGAGTTTTGCAGTTGATGCTGTTAAAGGAAACTACACGATGGAAATATTTGATCTAAATGGCAGGATTGTTTATTACAGTAATAAGTTAAATGGAGAAAGCAATATTTCTACCGAAAACTTAAAATCAGGCGTTTATTTTGTAAAAGTATTAACTGAAAATAATAAAAATTACAGAGCTAAGCTTATTATAAAGCAGTAGGCTATTAAGTTACTTTTAATAAAAACAGCGGTAGTCAGGTTTTGGCTATCGCTGTTTTTTTGAATAATTGAGTAGTTTTTCAAACAAAATTGAGACTAATAATGTAAAGTCTTAATGACAAAAAGTAGAATAATAGTGCCAAAAAGTGTATGGTGTTGGTTTTGTTTTATGTTGTTATTTGTATTATTAAATTAACAATTATCAAAATAATATGAAAAATTTTAACTTAATAAGTATAAGAACAACAGGATTGTCTCTTGTATTAATATTGATGTTTTCGCTGTCATCTAGTGTTTTGTTGGCACAAACATTTACCGAGTTTACTGGTCTTAGTGCTGATAGGTCGATATACGAAGATGGTAGTTTTTATAAAGCTAGTATTACAGATGCTGAAGATATGATGGGGACTATTACCACTGCAGATAACCCTGTATCATTTATAGTGCCTTTCGAATTACCGACTGTAGTTACAGGAGAAATTGTTAATGATGCTAAATTCAAGTTTTCTTTCTACGGAAACAAAAGTGTTGCTAAAGTACGATTAGAGGTCTTATCAATGAAATCATCTTCTGTAGTAGAGGGAGGATTTGTATCAGAAACTTCAGCAGAAGTAATTTCTGATGTGTTTATCGATTTAAAAACAGCAGGAGCAGGAACAATTGGTGAGCCTATAACTATTGAAACTGATGATATGAAATTAACTTCATTCATTAATAATGCGATAACTGATATTGATAATAAATTTATTTTCTTTAGGTTAACACCTTATAAGGTCGATGAAGATTGGAAATCATGGGAGTACCTTAGAGTAAAAACATCTGACTCTGATACCCCACCTGTGTTATCATTGGCAATTGGATTGCCATTAGAAGAAACAGCTCCGGTTATTGATCCTGTTGATGATATTTTGGCTTATACAGGTATGCAAGGTGGTGTTCGTGTAACTGCTAATGACGTAAACAAGGGTGATATTATCACTTTTTCTTTAAAAGATAATGCTTTAGATTATGTTTCTATTATAGATAATGGAGATGGAACCGCAAATGTTGTAGTTTCAGATCAAACTGTTACTTCTGATGAAGGAGAACACACAATCACAGTTGTAGCTACAGATAACAGTGGTGCAGGAGATGGTGGTGCAAATTTATCAAGTGAATTATCATTTAAACTTACAATAGAAGAAGCTATTATTACTGAGATACAGCAAAACGGAATTACATGGCGTATTCTTGGAGATGTAAAACACGGTACTTATGTAAAAGGAGATAATTGGGTTGAAGGACCTATTACAATCTTAGAGATTTTACCAAAATCAGAAAAGGTTACTATGCACATGAAGCCTTATGATACAGCACCTTATGATCAAACCTATGATCAGGTTGCTACAGCATCCGATGCTACTTATTCGTTTGAGCGTGTAATTAATGGAACGATGATAAATCCTACACCTGATACCAAATGTATGATAGGTTATGATTCTGAAACTGTACGTTGGAATATGGTAGAAGGAAATCATCCTGTGAATGGAAAACAAGGACGAAACCGTACCTATGCTCAAAATATTCATACTTATGATGAGGCCTTAAATGCTGCCCGTATTGATGTTGATGGAGTTTATGAAGCAATTTCTTCGGCACATCCGCGAGAAGTAGCTGTAAATTCATCTATAGTATCTACGATTAGTTTAGATATACCAAGTCGTCCGTTTATGAAAACCAATGCAACTTTAACAGTTGTAGAGCAAGCAGAGGCTACAAAGCTTCAAGCAGCTGAAGGAGAATATTTTCGTCCTGGATATGTTGGTGATAACGCTAAAGTTTCTGAATACAAAATTTCTGATTTAGACTTATCTGTTTTAGGTAATTTATCACGTACCGATAGCATGCTTCCTTACAATAGAGTTGAAGATTTATTTGGTTTGCAACGCTTAGATTATCAAGCCGAATGGAATGGTGAGTTTATATTATCGTACGAAAATACAAAAGGAGGTACTTATGGAGCCGATTTAGCAGCTACTATTGGTTTAGGAGCATTGGCTTTAAATACTGATTATAGCGATGAAGGTATTACCTTAGAAGATAAGAGAAGTCTATTAGCAAGTATGGTTCAGTATGGTATAGATTTATATACTGCAGTTACCGATCCTAATGATGGTGATATTTTATTCCGATCAAATGGAGGATTACGTACAGGTAGAAAATTGCCAATACTTATGGCTGGTAAGGTACTTGGAAATAATGATATGCTAAATATAGCAACAGATCATCCCGAAATTTTATTTAGCGAAGATCAACAGACTTTTTATGTTCAACAAAGTGATATTGATGATACAAATAAGGAAGCTACTGGTTGGGTTGCATACCCTCGTAACGAGTTTACTCATCCTGGAGAAACTAATTGGACTTATGATACACGAGACGATAGATATTATTGGTATCCAAAAGGTCAGGCTTTAGGAGATGTTTCTTCAGATTTGAGTTTCGATGATTTTAAAAAAGGAGGTAGTGAAACAGGTATTTCTGACGATGTTTATAATAATTTAGGATTATCTTGGGTTCAAGCTGATTTAGGTATGCCTGAATGGGGAATTCGTCATGGTGTTGTAGCAGCTGGTATAACTTACACGCATGCTTCTCATAAATTTTGGGAAACGTCGTATCGTAGGTGTTGTAATCACAGTTCATTACAAGGTCAGATTTTAGCTGTATATGCAATGGGGCTAGTTGAAGTTTGGAATCATCCTGCTATTTTTGATTATATGGATCGTATGGTATCTAATGAGTTACAACTTACTAAGGAAAATGAAATTGATTTTGACGATGCAAAATATGGAAGATGGCACCCCAATTTAAAAGGTCAGAAGCCTGCTTTAATGGGACGTGGTATTATTCCTGGAGCAACAGGAACCCAGTTTTACTACACCTATGGTGCACATACAATGTACAAGCGTCACAGAGCCTCTTTTGGTCCGGAATGGATAAGATTTGATGAAACTGATATTTATAGTAATGGAGAAAGAAGAGATCCAAACTTAAGTATTTCAGAGAACGAAAAAATTGAATTATCATTAGTTCCAAATCCTGTAGCAAATGGTAGTTTTAGAGTAGAGTCTGTTAAAGGAGATTATAGTATAGTAATATATGATATCAACGGTAGAGTTGTTTATTCTAACAATCGACTAAATAAGTCTTCTGTTATTTCTACTGAAAAATTGAAATCGGGAGTTTATATAGTGAAAGTGAAACAAGATAATAGTAAAGAATTCAGTAGTAAACTTGTTGTAAAGTAGTAGTCTATTAAGTGAACTTTAATAAAAACAGCGGTAGTCAAGTTTTGGCTATCGCTGTTTTTTTTGCGGTTAACCTGGTATTGCTATAAAGATAAAATCAGTATTACCAAAAGTTGCCAGTTTGTGTTGTTGAACTGTCATTTGATGTATTTTTTTTATTAATATTTATATCTACTCTTGAATAAATTTATACACCGACTATTTGTATCAAATAAACAAACGAATATTACCGCCATATAATATGAAGGTATACTATATTTTAATATTTAAACACTAAAAAATGAGTATTTCAAAACAAAAATCAAGTAATTATTTCTTTCCCTTAATGATTGTTGGAATAATGTATTTTGCAGTTGGATTTGGAGTAGGAATAAGTGGATTCCTGACTCCTGCATTAAAATCTGCATTCGATTTATCAATAGGGCAATCTTATCTGGTAACTGCTGCTATATTTTCAGCATTCGTGATTTTTGGAGGTCCATCGGGTTGGGTAATAAAAAAAATAGGATATAAATTATCAATGATGTTAGCCTTTTTTATAATGGCTATTGGTATGTTCCTTTTTGTTCCATCAGCAAATGCCGAGAGTTTCCCTATATTTTTATTCGCACTATTTGTAGGAGGAATGGGAAATACTCTTTTACAGGCTTCTATTAACCCTTATGTTACTTTAATTGGACCTATCGAAAGTACGGTAATGCGTATGAGTTTAATGGGAATAATGAATAAAGGAGCATGGTGGATAGCGCCACTGTTTTTAGGCTTTTTTATCGATTTGCAGGATGTTAAACTGGATGATATAGTTTTCCCGTTTTATATTGTTACGGGGATAATGATATTTCTGGGAGTATTTACTTACTTCTCTAAGTTACCTGAAGTTAAAGCCGAAGGAGAGGAGAATAATGAAGTAGTAGAGGAAGATTCAACTACTAGTTATGCCTATGGGAAAACCAGCATTATGCAGTTTCCTCATTTATTACTGGGTGTAGTTGCAATATTTATTTTTGTAGGTATCGAAACTTTACCGATGACATCTATTATTGATTTCGCACGCGCTACTTTTGGTGATAATGATCCTGATTTGGCAGGGTATTCCAAGTACGTAAGTATAGGATTAATACTCGGATATATCTTTGGTGCATTGGCAATACCTAAGTTGATTTCTCAAACAAAAGCTTTGATCTTATTTACATTAATCGGGATAGGATCAACAACTTTATTAGTTTTCTCGCCTGCACAATATGCATTTTACGCATTATTGTTTGTAAGTTTTTCGAATTCAATAATGTGGGGAGCTATTTGGCCATTGGCAATTGAGGATCTTGGAAAATTCACAAAAAAGGGATCGTCTTTACTTGTAACAGGTATTGTTGGAGGAGCAGTAATTCCATTAATTTTCGGATTCTTAGTCGATTTTATTAAAGGTAGTGCCGAAATAGCAACTGTCGATAATTATCAAATGGCTTATTTGATATTGTATCCTTGTTATTTATTCCTTTTATACTTTGCAGTATCAGGTCATAAAATTAGACGATAAATTATATATAGATTATTTTATTTAATCCGTGCATCAGTGGAAAAATTATTCGCCACAGATGCACGGTTTTTTAATTAATCGCGGTTTATTCACTTCTTTACTACTTCACTATTTCACCACTTCACTACCTGAGTTAATGACAAAAAGTAGAATAATAGTGTCAAAAGGTGTATGGTATTATTTTGATTAATGTTGTTATTTGCGAAGGTAAAAATATGTAGAATGAAACCGACATGCAAAATATCTGTCTACACAAGGGGATGATATTAGGAGGTTCCATCAGACCAAAACATAAAATTATTAACTGATGAAACGAGCATGACAAAATTTTAACAATTTTGACCCACAGGGGAATGTTAAAATTTTGTTTTGCGAACACCATCTGACCAAAACATACAAATAATTAACAGATGAAATTATTGAATATAAAATTAGTGGCTTTTGCAATCGTTGGTACTATTTTGGTATCTAGCTGTTCGAGCACAACTATTATAACTGCCTCGAATGTCGAAAAAGCAGAAGTGTATATAGGAGGAGAGCTTGTTGGTGTAACTCCTTATAAACACACTGATAAAGAAAAATGGGGGGCTTCAACATTGCTTCAGTTAGATAAAGAAGGTTATCATTCGTATTTTGGGAGATTGAATAAAAAATGGTTCTCAGGATATCAAGACAGTATATCTGTAAAGTTGTATGATGAAGGAGGTAAGATTAAGAAAAACGAACTTGATTCTAAAAATCAGGGTCAGACAATGTAAAATACATTGATGTGTTTAGCTTAAAATATTAAATAAGGAAGGATTAAATTTAATAATAATAAAATGACAAAAGTTTCTAAATTACTATTAGCAGTAGTGTTATCATTTTCGTCACTTACATCTTTTGCTCAAGATAAGAGCGACATTTACAAGGATGGATGGATTGACATGAATAAAAATGGTAAAAAAGACGTTTACGAAGATAAAAGTAAGTCGAACGACGAACGTATTAAAGATCTTATGGGTCAGATGACACTTGATGAGAAAGTAATGCAGGTTACTACTCTTTACGGGTACGGAAGAATTTTGCAAGATGAGCGTCCTACCGAAGAGTGGAAAACCAGAGTTTGGAAAGATGGTATTGGAAATATCGATGAACACGTAAATGCTTATTCAAACAAATTTGGAATTTTCAATGAGTCTTCCTTCCCTTATTCAGAGCATGCAAAAACTACAAACCTTGTACAAAAGTGGTTTTTAGAAGAAACTCGTTTGGGGATTCCTGTCGATTTTACTAACGAAGCAATGTATGGTGTAAAACATGAAAAATCAACAATGGTTGCTGGTCCTATTTGTCGTGCATCTGCTTGGGATAGAGATCTTGAGTACCGTGTTGGTACAATGTATGCTAAAGAAGCTCGTGCTTTAGGATATGATAATATTTATGCTCCAATGTTGGATGTAGCACGTTTGGCTAACTGGGCTCGTGTTGCTCAAACTTATGGAGAGGATCCTTATTTGGTGTCTCAAATGGGGTTACAGATGGTAAATGGTCTTCAGGATCACAATGTTGCATCTACTCCAAAACACTTCTTGGGGTATTCAGTAGTTATGGGAGGTAGAGATGGTAATTCTCGTGTTGATCCGCAAATTCCATTACGCGATTATTGGAATCTTATTGCTGAGCCATGGAGAGTTGCAGTAGTTGAAGGTAAATTAATGGGATTAATGATTACTTACGCTGACTATGATGGTGAGCCAATTATTGATTCTGATTACTGGATGAACAGAATGTTAAGAGAACAGTGGGGCTTTAAAGGATATACGGTATCTGATTCTGATGCTCTTGAGTATTTAGATAAAAAACACATGACAGCTTCTTCGTATCCTGATGGAATTGCACGTGCTTTTAAAGCCGGATTAAATATGCGTACTACATTTACAGTACCTGAGCAGTTTACTGAGGCTATGCACAAAGCGCTTGACCAGAAATTACTTACTGAAGAAGAGCTTGACGTTCGTGTTGCTGAAGTATTAGACGTTAAATTCCGTTTAGGTTTATTCGATGAGCCTTTAGTAGCAGACGAAATGGCTGCTGATAAAATTGTAAAATCAGAAGAGCATAAAGCACTTGCTTTAGAAACATCGCGTAAGGCGATGGTATTGTTGAAAAACTACCGTCGTACACTTCCTTTCCATAAAGATGAGTATAAAAGTATTGCCCTTATCGGTGCATTGGCTGATAATAAAAAAGATATGAACCCAACTATGTATTCAGGATATAACCAAGATCCTATTACTGTTAAGGAAGGTTTAGAAAAAGTAATTAAAGATTTAGGTGTTGATATTAAAATCAACTATGCTAAAGGTGTTGATGTAACTGATGCACATTTCCCTGAAAGTGATGTAATGGATTTCCCTTTAACATCTAAAGAAGAAAAGGAAATTGAAGAAGCTATTGAAGCTGCTAAAAAATCGGAAGTTGTTGTAATGGTTGTAGGTGATAACCTAAAATCGCAAGGTGAATCTCAGTCTCGTGTTGAGTTGAAATTACCAGGTCATCAACAAAAAATGTTACAGGCAGTACACGATGCAGTACCAAACAAAAACTTTATTTTGGTATTGATGAGTGGTAGAGCAGTGCAGTTAAACTGGGCTGATAAAAACTGTCAGTCTATTCTTGAAGCATGGATTGCAGGAGAATATGCAGGTCAGGCTATTGCTGAAACTTTATTCGGTATTAATGCTCCTTCAGGAAAAACTCCTGTTACATTCCCAAAACATGTTGGACAAATTGTACAAGCATTCCCTCGTAAGCCGGGTGCTGATGGAGACGGACACGCACGTGTAAACGGAGATCTTTATCCATTCGGACACGGATTGGCTTATACTCACTTCGAGTACAAAAACATGAAAGTTGTTAAGAAGGAAGTTGATGGACAGGAAATTTTCGAAGTATCTGCAAAAATCAGAAATGCAGGATGGAGAGATGGAACTGAGATTGTTCAGCTTTATGTTCGCGATGAATTATCGAGTGTAACAACTTACGAGCTTAATCTAAAAGGATTTGAAAGAGTAGACCTTAAACGTGGCGAAACTAAAGAAGTTAAGTTTACAGTACGTCCGGTTGATTTGGCTTTATATAACAGAGAGTATAAATTCGTTACCGAAAAAGGAGAGTTTACTATCTCGTTGGGAGCATCATCTCAGGATATTCGTTTAAAAAAGAGAGTGAGTATTGATAAAGACTATACGGACTTTGATAAATCACATAATTACTTTGAGCGTTTAGTGAAGTAATTA
>JBDLJM010000059.1 GCA_039714315.1 Bacteroidota bacterium
AGGGTTCGATTCCCTCCCAAGGTACAACGACGTTGTATGTCAATGAAACGAATAGCCTTTAAACACTGCACTTGCAGGAGTTTGAGGGTTTTTTTGTTTATACAAAGATTGGATTTTAGGGATGTAAAAAATATGGATAATGATTGGGGATTATGCACCGTGAAAATATCCCTATTCCCTTTTCAAGTTGACAATATTGAAGACTATCAATAAGTAAATCCATATGCTCATTTTTGTAAAAACGTCAACCCATTCAACCACAGTAAAACTTACATAGTATACTCCTTCGGAATTATGGAATTTATAGTTTCTGCTTATGGATTAAAAATAGTATTTATTTATGAAGAGTAGAATCCTTCACGATGTAATCGTGCGGTAGTGGGAACAATTAATAGGCATTAGCCGGGCTTGAACCTAAAGGTTTTGGATGTTTATTTGCTAAAAATACGTCTTCTGTTTGTTTGATAATTATTAACTTGTATAACTGCATGCTTTACAAATAAAATTAACATCTGTTAAATCACTTAAAGCATTAATAAAATAAAGGCAGGAAGGAAACAGGTTTACATTGTACTATCAAAGTACTCTATTAAAATAAACGATATGAACCATAAGGCCGAATTTTATAAAAAACTTCCCTCTGGCTATATAAAATGCTTGTTATGTCCTCATTATTGTGTTATTCCGGAAGGGGGAAAAGGCATTTGTTCAGTTAGGAAAAACGAAAAAGGAACCTTAATTGCCGGGAGTTACGGAGTGGTTTCTGCTATGCACACAGATCCCATAGAAAAGAAACCACTATATCATTATAAACCCGGGAGTAAAATATTTTCCATAGGTTCTGTTTCATGTAACATGAAATGCATATTTTGTCAGAACTACGAAATATCTCAGGAATTCGACAAATATTCTGTATTGCCAAGATACAGTCCCGGTGAGGTAGTTAAAAAGGCGCTAAATCATAAAGAAAATATCGGAATAGCATTCACATATAACGAGCCAACAATATTTTTTGAATTTATGCGTGATATTTCTGTTCTGGCACACAAAGAAGGTTTAAAAACTGTCATGGTAACAAATGGTTTTATTAATCAGGAACCATTATATGAACTAATGAAGTTTATTGATGCTTTTAGTGTTGATCTTAAGGCATATACCGGGAAGTTTTACAAAGAAATTTCTGAAGCCGGGCTTGAACCTGTAAAAGAGACTTTAAAAACCCTGAAACAACATAATAAATTTTTTGAAATAACCTACCTTGTAGTTACGGATCTAAACGATGATCCCGATGACTTTACAAAGATGATAGACTGGATCTACAAGGAGTTAGGAGATGATATCCCTCTACATATTTCGAGATATTTTCCTTATTATAAGCTTGATAATGATGCTACACCCCTTGAAACTCTGTCAAATCTGTTCAGAATAGCTAAAAGCAGGCTTAAATATGTTTATTTGGGAAATGTTCTATATGGATTTGAAGGTATTAACACCAATTGTTACAAATGTAATTATGAGGTTATTACCCGAAACGGTTATGATGTTACTATAAATGGCTTAGATAAAGCAGGGAATTGTAAAAAATGCGGCACATTTTTATCGTTCGAGATGTGAAAATTTACTGTAATAATACCAGTTATAAATTAAAATTATTGGACAAAATAAACTCAATTTTCTTTCCAGTAAATTTAAATCACAACTGGTATAACTATAACATAAAACATTAAAATACTCAGGCATTAGCCCGAAACTTAAAAGTTATGAAAACCAGAAAACCGGCAGTTGATGGCAGTTTTTATCCATCTGAAAAAGATAAATTAAATGAGGAAATTATAGAGTTAATAAATACAGAGCACAAAGGTTTTAATAGTTTGCCTGAAAATAAAACCCTTATTGGAGGCATAGTTCCACATGCCGGAATCCAATATTCCGGTCGTGAGGCTGTTCATTTCTTTAATTTAGTAAAACAAACAGGAATAAAATACGACACCTTTGTAATTTTACATCCTGATCATTCGGCTTACGGACCTGATATAGCCCTCGACGATAACGACTATTGGGAAACACCGTTGGGAAAAATAGAGATAGATAGCAGTATGGAAAATCTGCTAAATATAAGAAAGTCGGCGAAATCTCATGAATTTGAACATTCTGCCGAAGTAATGCTCCCTTTTCTTCAGTATTTTCTCGATTATAAATTTAAGATACTTCCTGTTATTATCGGCAGGCAAAATATTTCAAATGCCAAACTTGTTGCCGGAGAAGTGTTCAGGGCGGCAAAAGAGCTTAAGAGAAAAATTCTTATAATTGCCTCCAGCGATTTTTCACATTATGTTACTCCCGAATATGGCGAAAGAATGGATAATCTGGTCATTAATGAAATATCGCGCTTTGATTCAGAGAGTATTTATAAAGTGGTTTATGAAAATAATATATCAATGTGCGGATACGGTCCTGTTATGGGACTTATTGAATATTCGCTTTTGTATTCTCAAAATCCTGAGTTCAAGATCTTAAGAAGGGGACATTCGGGTGAAGTAGCTCCAATGAAAGAGGTTGTTGACTATGTTTGTGGCATAACTTACTGCGATAAAGCATAACACAGCCGAAAGGTTTATAAATTTCCCGACCTGCATATCGTCTTCTTACTCTATTTATTTGTTGTCTATTGCGATACAATCGCTCGGTTGCGGTGTTTGCGGGGGAAAATATCATGTGTTACTATATAATGATAGCCTGTCACATAATATCCACCATAATCAACAGGTCGAGGAAGAAATATTAATTGCATTTAAAAAAAGGGAAGTAGTGGTAAACACTAACTTCCCTTCTTGTATTAGTATATAATGATATAAAAATCAGAATTTCATTTTCAGTTCTAATCCATACATTCTGTAAGCAGGTGGAGATGCAACAAATTCAAAGTTTCCGGCTCCAATTAAATTGTTTGCATAAACTCCGATATCCAAGTGTTTCCAAACTTTATATCCTGCATTTATGCTTAAGTAAGTTCCTCCCAGCGGACCGTAATTCCATTGTACTCCAACTCTTTGACCTTCAACTACAGGATCTCCTCCATAAGTGAGGTCCTCATTTGTTGCGGCAGAAACATTATTTCCCGAAAAGAAATCATACTTCTGAACAAATCTTGTCATCACAGAACCGTAGAATTTGCCAAAGTTAACACTGTAGGTAATACTTATCTTGTTCTTAGATGTATTGATTGGTAAGTCGGTTTGTGTAACCTTCCCGTCACCGTTACCGTCATTATTTATATCCTCGGTGTCGAGTTTATAATCGAAGAATGAATAGTTAAGTTTGATATTCATGTTGTCGTTGATATAATAATTAAATCCGATATCAGAACCGTAGGTGTCAACATTACCATAGTTGAAGTAGGTTAGTATATATCCTTTGTCTATCTGAGTGAAGTCGGAAAGAGGTTTATCTCCTTTGTGAGTTACGCCAATTACGGGCAGAAGAGGACTTAAGAAATCTTTAGATTTGTTGTAATATGCATTAACGTCGATAAAAAGTCTCCCTTTAGCCAGGTGTCCTTTGTAGCCAACTTCAAATGTTTGTACCGTTTCAGGTCGTAGAGGATCAACTTTCGATCCGTCTGCTTTGGTGAATCCATCGGCATTTCCCAAACCTATACCTCCCATAATTTTCATATGAGTGTTTAATACAGTTGGAGTGGCAAACCCTTTACCATAAGTTATTCTCCATGTCCCTTTGTCGTGGCTGTAGGTGATTCCTGCTTTAGGCAAAATGTTAAAATCGAATACGTTGTGGTAATCTCCTCTGGCAGCTGCAATTGCCTTAAATCCTGATTCTCCAAAATCGTATTGCAATTGTGAGTAAACACCAAGTTGTTGTATTTCAACCGGGCCATCTTCATCAAGCAATACAGTTCCGTCACTACCTGCCAAATCTCTTTGATATTGTGTACCTACTACTAAATCTAAATTACCCCATTGATTGTTGTATTGTAATTCTGCATTTAACCGCTGAGAATTGTCTTTGTAGTTGGCAGGAAGTGGTCCTTCAAGCGACATTTTTGCCATTTGCTTTTCATCGGGAAGAGGTATTCCCTGTGCTTCGGCTGTCATTGCTATCAGACTTGTATTTATTGTCCTGTTACGCAGGTTAAATGCCAGATCAGCGTGTGTCCATGTATTGTAAACCTGAGCAAACCAGTTTTTGGTAGTTAGTTTTAATTGCATGAAGGCTACTTTATAATCATCGTACTGTGTTCTTCCAATATTTGTCGGCATTACGTAGTTAGATATACTTCCTCCTGAGATAAATCCGATTTCAGTATCTTCATTCGGTCTGTAGAAAACAGAAGCACTTCCTTTAGCGAAAGAAACATCTTTTTCAAGATATTTTTCAGGCTGACTAATTACCATAGCTCCGGCCGGTACTTGTGGAACATAAGTATGCACGTCGAAAATTACTGAATCTGTGAATTCATTTTCCCTGCCCTGAGTGTACTCACCGGTAACTTTATAAGCCCATTTGCCAACTACATCGGCATGCCTTAGGCGTGTGCTTAATAATTTGTTGGTTCCGGCACCGAGAGTAAGGTTGGTTCCCTGATAATCATAAGGCGATTTAGTTACTGTATTTATAAGTCCGTTTAGAGAGTTAGGACCATATAGAGCAGAAGAGGGACCCAATACAACTTCAATACGTTCGATATCTTCTTTAATGACCGGGCTTTGAACTCCCATCGGCAGTCCCGAGATAATCATTGATGATATTCTGTTGTCGTCTAATTGGAGCATTTTTGGGTTGAATGCACTATTAAATCCTCTTGCATTTATTACCTGATAAAAAGCTCCTGTTCGAGAAACATCAACTCCTTTCTGCTGTGCTAATAATTCTGTAGGGCTTCCTACGAACTTATCAAGTTGTCTTGTGTTTAATACATTAATAGTTACGGGTGATTCAGTGATTTTTTCCATTCTTTTTGAACCCGAAACAACAACTTCTTCTAAAACCTGGTTACTCCTTTTTATAGAAATTACTCCTATTTCAGTAGTTTGATTACCATTTACCTTAACAGTAGTTTTATAGTCTTTATATCCTATGATAGATACTGTTAGTTCGTATTCTCCATCCTTCAACACATCCATAGTAAAGCTACCGTGGTCATCACTTACCACCCCTTTTGATAAACTTTCAATAAATACATTAGCAAAAGGAACCCCCTTACCGGCCTGATCTATAATTCTTCCTTTTATCTGATTTTGTGAAAAAGAAAGCAAAGGAATAAGCGCCATAAGAAACACTGTGAATATTCTTTTTTTCATAATTAAAGATTATTAGTTAGTATAATTTAATTCAGGTGAAAGATTAGCTTTTAAATAGTGATTTAATATACTGTAATATTCAACTTTGACATCTACATATAGACATATATAGTTAAGTCAATGTGTTAAATATAGAAAATAAATTGAAACATGAGATATGTCATGATAGGGAATAATAAGATCGGATAATATATTTGCGAAAGTTGGTAATATTTAATGTATGTACAGGGTGTGAACAGTTGTTTTTCAGGCAATTATTTACAATAAAAAAAGGTAAAAAGCTTATTCCGAAAACTTCTCACCTTTAACTTTACAGTTTTATTTATTATGAATTTTACTCAAAACATCTTCTGTATTCCGAAGGTGTTTTACCCGTAGTTTCTTTAAAATAATGATTAAAATTTGCCAGGTTTTTATAACCACAGTCGTAACAAATCTGGGTAATGGTTTTATCTGTTTCTATTAACATCTTAGTAGCCATTTTTATGCGAACGTTTTTCACATATTGCATAAATGGTGAGTTTGTTTTCTTTTTAAAATATCTGCAGAACGAAGTAGGAGCCATTGCCACATGGCTGGCAACTTCTTTTAGTATAATTCCTTCCTGGATATTTGTGAAAACAAACTCATATACTTTGTTAAGTTTCTCTTTATCTTTATCTAATTTCGGATTGTGTTCGGTTTTTAATGATAAAAATTCAATATTGTCGAAGTGGAGCAAGTGATTAAAAACCTTTAATAGTTGAATATATTTATCCAGCCCCTTTAAATTAGCAAGTATTTCAATTTCTTTTCTTATTTGGACGAGTTTTTTTCCTTTAAACTGTATACCTACATTAGCCTGATTTAATAGTTCTTTTATTGAGTTTAATTCCGGAATCCTGAATATATCAGTGTCTACAATATTTTCATAAAAGTGGGTTGTGATAGATGTTGGTGTCTCGTTTTTTTCTTTATCCAGTAATTCCCAACTGTGAGCCAGATTCGGCCCTAAAAGTACTAAATCATTATTCTTAAAATTAGATATATTATCTCCAACTATTCTCCGACCAACTCCCGATATAATCATATTTAATTCAAAATTCTTATGAGAGTGTATCTGATGATCATTATAATCCAGCTCTATTTTTCTGGAAATAAATGATTGCTTTTCCGGAACAGAGATTCTTTCGTATACTATTTCCATAGTTGAATGTTTGAACAGGTTAGAGTAAGGCTTGATTGTAAGTAAATATATAAAAAAATGTAACAACATCGATATTCGATAAATACAATACATTAATTATTAGCATAAACTAAATTAATATTAACTTTAAATATTGATTTAAGTCCTTTGGGTATAGGTGTTCCAAGAATTATGTATTCTTGGAAAAAGAATATGTTGTAGAATAAATAAATTGTAAATAATACATTAGTTTCTACTAAAATATAACAATCTATTATTCCGAAAACGTAGTTTATTTGTAATTATGATTATCATATGAGGTTAATATCCTCTGATTTTATAATTAAGATTTAACTACAATAAATTGATTATGGGAAATATTTTAAAAGGAATCATTCCGCCTGTAGTAACACCATTGTTAGATGATGGAGTAACCTTAGATGAGGTAGGTTTGCAAAATATTATAGAACATTTAGTAAAAGGAGGAGTTCATGGATTATTTATGCTCGGTACTACGGGTGAGGGATCCAGTTTGTCGTACGATCTGAGGAAACAATTATTAGCTAAGACACAAGAGTTTGTTGCGGGACGAATACCTGTATTGGCAGGTGTTACTGATACATCTTTGGAAGGAACTCTTGAAATTTCCAATTTTGCAAAGTCAATAGGAATTGATGCTGTTGTAATAGCTCCACCATATTATCTCCCTATTTCTGAAAAAGAATTTGTCAATTTCCTGGAAGATTTTATCCGTCAAACAGATATTCCATTCGTATTGTATAATATGCCAAGTTGTACCAAAATGCATATGTCGCTTGATTTGGTAGAACAAGCACATAGATTGGGAGCTATTGGCGTAAAAGACAGTTCAGGAGATATGAACTATTTATATTCGTTAATTGACAGGTATAAACACGATGACAATTTTTCGGTATTGGTAGGAACTGAATTGTTTTTGCCTGAAGCCGTTTTAAACGGCGGTGATGGCGCTGTTGCAGGGGGAGCCAATATGTTTCCTGAATTATTTGTAGAGCTATATGAGGCAGCAAAAAACAATGACAGGGGAAAAGTAAAAGTACTAAGAGATAAAGTATTATGGCTATATAAAACAATATATAATGTAGGAGATGATACTTCCCGTTTTGTAAAAAATACTAAAACTGTTCTTATGGCAATGGGAGTGTGTAATAATCAGGTTGCATCACCGCTATATCGTTCTAAAAAAGAAGAAATAAGTAAGCTGGAAGAGTACCTCAAAGAGTATAATTCGGGCTTAGTAACAAACGGAGAAAGTTAATTAGAATATGAGTTACTCACTTGGAGCTATTGATACGATCATTATTGGAGTATATGCGATGATTCTCATTGTAATGGGGTGGTATTTTTTTCGGCGAAGCAAAACATCGGAGCATTTTATGGTAGCCGGGCAGAGTATCCCCGCATGGGCTGCCGGAATAGCTGTAATGAGTACATATACAAGTAGTATTTCTTATATTGCTGTTCCCGGAAAAGCATTTGATTCTAACTGGCATCCGTTGATTTTTGCATTGTCGGCAATCCCGGTAACCTGGTTTGTTACGGCAGTAGTAATACCTCATTATCGGAAAAACAATATTATTTCGGTATATAATTATCTGGAAGAAAAAATCGGAGGCTGGGCCAGAGCCTATGCTGCCATTTCCTTTGTGCTTTATATGATTGGGCGTACTGCCGTTATTCTATATCTTTCTTCTTTATTATTGAGCGCATTTCTCGACGTTGATATTCAAAATGTGATTATATTAATTGGTATTGTTACAATTATCTATACTTTAATGGGAGGAATGGAAGCTGTAATTTGGACGGATGTAATGCAATCTGTAATTATGGTTGGGGGTATTTTGTTTGTAGTGGCAATTTTATCATATGATGTGTTTTCCGGAACTGATAGTGTGATTCAGCAAGCGTATTATGGCGGGAAGTTTAGTTTTGGAGATTCTACTTTTTCCCTAAGTAACCGTACAATTTGGGTGATGATTATTTATGGTGTTACAGAAAATATCCGGAATCTTATCGCCGATCAAAATTATACCCAAAAATACTCTTCGGTAGGAAGTGAAAAGGAAGCAAAGAAGTCTGTATGGGTGGCAATGCTTATTTATTTGCCCTTAACCGCAATATTCCTGTTTGTAGGAACTGCCTTGTTTGCTTTTTATTCTGATGGAGTTCATCAATTGGGTGCAGAGATAACAAAAGGAGATCAGGTATTCCCGTATTTTATTGCGACAGAATTACCCGTTGGATTAAAAGGTTTGATTATCGCCGCTATTATTGCCGCTTCCATGAGTACTGTAGATTCGGCACTGAACAGTTCGGCTACTGTGCTCTATGTTGATTTTTATAAAAAATTTTTTAAAGGTGATTTAAGCGAAAGGCGAAGCTTGGTATTTCTACGTTCAGTAACAGTAATATGGGGAATATTTGGTATTGCCTTTGCCGTTACATTAATAAATGCTAAAAGTGCTCTGGATGTTTGGTGGGAAATTTCAGGAATTTTCGGTGGAGGGATATTAGGATTATTCCTATTGGCCCTTTTTAATGCTAAATTAACTTTCACTCAGGGTATTACTTCAGTATTATTCAGTATCATGGTTATTATATGGGCGACATTTATGCATAATCTGTCACCGGAATATACATGGCTTGAGAGTGATTTTGATCCGATATTAATAGGAGCAGTAGCTACAGGGGCTATGATATTGATTGCTCTGATATTTGTTGTATACAATAAATATAAAACATTGATAGAAGGTGAAAAACAAGAAATATTTACTACTAAATAATTTGCAACTATGCTTAAGAATAGATATTCATTTGCTTCGGTTATTCTAATTGTCATCATATTATTTATTTATCTGTTTGGGCACAATGATATATATATACAAAATGCAATAACTCTTGAACCGGCAACAGATTTTGGTGTAGAAATATCAATTTGGAGAATTTTGTTTGAGCCGATATTAGGGGTGATGCTTTTTTTGCTCAGGTCACAGGCATGGTTAGCAGAACCTTTTTACATGTTTGTGTGGTTTTTTGTAGTCTATCTGCTTTATTCGGTTTATTATACATTTCGAATAGCTGAGAGTAATAAAATAGTAGTATTCCTGCGAAAAATGCTACTGGCTCCGGCATTCTTAATTTTTTATATCGCATTTATCCTAATAATTGTAGTTGCGCCATTACCGGCAAATAGAATAGTAAATAATGCTGAAAATACTATATTAGTAAATACACATAGTCATAGCGATTACAGTCATGATGGATTAATTTCGCAGGAAAATCTACGAAAATGGCATAAACGAAATAATTTTGATGCTTTTTTTATTACAGATCACGGACATCACAAGAATACTTTAGAATACGTAAACTATCTCAAAGAAAAAGATGATACAGACTTGCCGGTGGTCATGGTTGGAGAAGAATACTCCGGTTCCAATCACATTACAATACTTGGACTTGACAGAGATTTTGATACGAAAGGTTACAGCGATGCCCGTGCAATTGATTCTGCCCATGCTCAAAATGGAGTTGCAATAACAGCACATTGGTTTCAGGGTGAAAGAAATTCATTAGAGTATTACAGAGATCAGGGTGTTGACGGTTTTGAGATAGAGAAGCAGGGTAAGCATATTACATATAACAGAGATACTTATGCAAGTATTAAATCATTTGCAAGTGAAAATAATTTGATAATGAACGGAGCTGTTGACTATCATGGTCATGGTGAAGCTTGTTTTGTATGGAATGCTTTTGAAATACCGGGTTGGAATGATCTCAACTATGAAGAGAAAGAAGAGTCAATACTTTCTGTTATACGTAACAGGGAACAGGATAAGCTGAAAGTGCTGATTTATAGAGATAGAGAATATTACTACAGTGATTATTTGTGGTTTAGTCCGGTGTTGAATTTTTACTCTTACTTCCGTTCACTTAATTTTTATCAAATATTATCCTGGATAGTTTGGATAATTGTGATGAACTTTATGATGAGAAACGTAAAAATAACAAGCTATAGTTTTACAAATTCAGTATTGATAAAATCACTGTTCCTGTCTTTATTTATCTTATTACTTGGGTTAAATTACAGGTTGAGAATACCGGGAGTATCTCCTCCAAACGAGATATATGAAGAATATAGTAATATCATGCTGATACTAGGGTTTGCTGCTATATTATACTTCGGAGTAGTATTATTTTATAATATTAGAAAAACTAAATCATGAATTATAAATTCAGGAAGCTTTTTATAACGGGTATCATCAGTGTATTTATAGTGTTTAATTCTTGTGATTCAGGTGATGAACCAAAAACAAATGATGCCGCAATGACACAGGCGGAAAAACTCGGATTTGAAAAGGGGAAAAAGATACTAATTATTCATGCCGATGATATTGGTATGTGTGAAGAGGCTAATATAGCAGCAAAGCAATACTTAGGTGAAAATCAAATTCAATCAATATCATTAATGGCACCTTGTCCTGCAGTGGATGAAATGACGGAATGGCTAAAAGAGAATAAGGGTTTTGATGCCGGAATACATTTAACCTTAACAAGCGAATGGAAGACTTACAGATGGTCTTCTGTTACCCCAAAAGAGCTTGTCCCCGGTTTGATTGATGGTAAAGGTATGCTGTGGCCCGATGTTCTTTCAGTTGTTGCGAATGCTCATGTGGTGGAAGTAGAAAAAGAAATCAGGGCCCAGATAGATAAAGTGATTAATAGTGGTTTTAGGCCAACTCATTTAGACTCCCACATGGGAACTGTTTTCGCACATTACAGTTTTTTGGATGTTTACCTTAAAATTGCTGAAGAGTACAATATTCCGGCAACAGTACCTGATTTGTCAAAACCTGAATTGGTAGAGTATTATAAGGAAAAAGGATTTCCAATAAATGAAGATTATATTAAAAGAGTTGTTCAGTATGAAATGCCGAAATTAGACAATTATTTAACTGTCCCGGAGGGTAATACTTATGAGGAATTAAGAGAGAATTTCTTAGGAGAGCTTAGCTCGTTGGGGCCCGGAATAACGGAATTTTATTTTCATCCATCCGCATATAGCGAAGAACTTAAGGAGATTACCAATTCTTGGCAGAGAAGGGTTTGGGAAGCCGAACTGTTTAGTGATCCTTTAGTTCATAAATTCTTTGAAGAAAATAATATTGGATTTACTAACTGGATAGAAATTATGAGTTTACATAAGACCTGATTAATTTTTGTGTTAAGATTGTATTGTTTATAGGGTAATATATAATATGTTATATATGTATATATTATATAAATTTGGTTTGATCCTAAGTTATAATTATTACCACCTGTTTAAATAATTATTAACATTTCAAATTAACAAATTATGAACAAACAGAAAATCGAACTTAAAACGAATGGTTTTATGTTGAAAATTTGGACATTGTTACTGCCCTTGATTACGTTGTTTTCGGGGGTTTATGCGGTTACTCCTCCGGGAGCGGTACGTTATGTTTTAGATGAGCCAACAATTAATGGGCACGCCGGGTATATGGTGGCAGCAGATGTTAGTGGTGCATTAGATAAGGTACTCTTAGTAGTGTCGGGGTTTGATACTAAAAATGAAACTCGTCCGGAAAATGAGTTGGATGACTTGGGAACAACATTACAGAGCAAATTTGACGAACTGTCAGCAGATGGTTGGGATGTAATGTATTTTGAGTATGTTGATGGTGGAATAGTGTTGGAGCACAACGCCGAAAACCTTGCACACTTTATTAGATATCTAGATAGTTTTGGATCAGATTATCACTTAGCGATTGTTGGAGGATCGATGGGTGGAATTGTTACGCGTACTATGTTTGTACAGGAGAATAGTAATATGGGAGTTGAAACTTATGTTTCACTCGATTCTCCTCATCATGGTGTTGTATTTAGCAATTGGATAGAAAATACAGGAATTGACAACATATTAGTAACACAATTCGATAATGCTCCGGCAGGTTTGCAAATGTATGCAGGATACCCGGATTTTGATGCTCATTACGGTTGGTTGAGAAGTGTGGAGGCATCAAATGGCTTTATGGAAAATATTATAGACCCCATGAATACATGTGCTATTGCATTGAGTAATGGAGAAGAACAATGGGCGATTAATTGGGCTGATATTTCGCTTCATAACAAATGGTATGGGGTATCATCGATTATTGTAGCCGAAGGGCAAACATCAACATATATGCCTTATCATTCTGTTGTAATGATGGATGATTGGTCTGTAGATACCAAAGTGAGATGGAATCAGAATAAGTATACCTATAATAATACTTCTACAAGATATTTTGATACTAAAATTCAGAACCCTGCAGATGAACATGCAGGACCTGATTATGCAATTATTCAGGCTATGGATTATGTTGTTAGTGTTTATCAATAAAAAGATAAGTTATGAAAAATATAAAAAGAATTTTTTCATTTGTATTGCTGGTAGCAATATTTATGTCATGTGCAAAAGAAACAGAAAACAATACGGTATTGCCGGAGATGAAATTTGAAACTGTTTTTGCAAAAGTCAGTAATGACGGTATGGTGAACTTTACAAACGTTTTTGATACTAAAACTAAGCTTGTAGAAGCAGATTTGTATTCTGTAGTTAGTTTTAACAAAAATGGAACTTTCTCTATCGATAATGAAAACCTCGGTAGTTGGAGTTTAAATGGTAATGAGATAGCTATTTCTGTTAAGTCGGGTGAGTCCTATACAGGAATTATTAAAGAGAATATGCTTTATGTAACAATGCATAATATTTCTGATGAAATTACCACATCAATAGAAATGCATTATCAAAAAAAATAGACTAAATAATCAATAAACACAAGCGTGATAACAACAGTTTTTCACGCTTGTTTTTTTTAATGATAAGTGATGAGATATATTGTTTTACTTTTTATTGTTGCGATATTAGTTCAGGGATGTAATAATAACAAGGCGGAGGATCTGACTAAATACGTCAACCAGCACATTGGGGGAGTAGGTCATCTACTGCATCCAACATATCCGGTTATTCATTTACCTAATCAAATGATACGTATGCATCCTGCCAGTTTGGATTACCTAGATGATAGGATAAGGTATTTTTCATTATCTATGATATCACACCGTGAAGGAACACTTTTTGGAGTACTGCCTTTATCAGGAAAAATAAGCGACAGCATATCGAATTACCAGATTTACGATCACGATTTAGAGGAAATCACCCCGTATTACTATAAAAACTATTTTGTAGAATCTGATATTAAAAGCGAATTTACCATTTCAGAAAAAAGTGGCATGTTTAGGTTTAGTTTTCCAAAAACCAAGGACAAATGTCTAAAATTACATATAAATAACAGTGGTTATTGGAAAAGTGAAAATCCTAATACGATAATAGGAATAGAGAATTTTAAAGGGATGAAGGCATATGTTTATGGTGAGTTTGATAGTGATTGTAGTATAAAATTTAATGAGGAAATAGAAGTAAACAAAAGAAGAAATACGCAAAGGACACAAGCTAATGCCTGGTGTAGTTTTGATAATGAAACTGTGAAGTTTAGATATTCTATTTCATTTATTAGTTTCGATCAGGCAAAAAAGAATTTGTCTGCGGAAATTACCGATTGGAATTTTGAAGATCTAAGATCAAAAGCAAACAAAAAATGGAATAGTAGACTGGGGCTGATAAAGGTAGAGGGAGCTGATGAGGCTCAAAAGAAGGTGTTTTATACAGCATTGTCGAGGTATTATGAGCGCATGGTTAATATAAATGAACAGGGAAAATATTACAGCGCTTATGATAATAAGGTTCATAAAGCAGAACGTGATTTTTATATAGATGATTGGGTTTGGGATTCCTATGTGGCACAGCATCCATTACGAATGATCCTTGATCCTGAGCAGGAAGCAGATATGCTGAATTCATATGTTGAAATGTATAAGCAAAGTTCGTGGATGCCACAATTTCCATTGTTATTTGGAGATAAAGCTGCGATGCACGGATTTCATTCAACAGTTGTTTTTCTTGATGCCTATCGAAAAGGGATTAGTAATTATAATATAGAAAAATCATACGAAGGTTTGAAGAAGAATGCCGATATGGCAACTATGCTTCCTTGGGCAAATGGAGAAAAAACGCAACTGGATGATTTTTACAGAGAAAATGGTTTTTTTCCTGCTTTAGACCGTGGAGAAGAAGAGTTTGAGGAAAAGGTACACTGGTTCGAAAAACGCCAGAGTGTCGCAATTACAATGGCTCACAGTTACGATGACTGGGCATTGGGAGAGCTGGCAAATGAACTGCATAAAACAGAAGATTTTAACTATTACAACAGCCAGTCTAATAATTATAAAAATCTATATAATTCGCAGGAAAAACTTATGTGGCCCAAAAACTCTTCGGGCAATTGGATAGATATTGATCCAAAGTTTGATGGAGGACCAGGGGGGAGAGATTATTATGACGAGAATAACGGTTATACTTATGCCTGGCAGGTTCAGCACGATATTCCCGGATTGATTGATCTGATGGGAGGTAATGAAGAGTTTGTTAGAAATCTCGATAATTTATTTCACGAAGATTTAGGGAGACGAAAATGGCAGTTTTGGGCAAAATTCCCCGATTCCAGCGGAATGGTGGGGCAGTTTTCAATGGGAAATGAGCTGAGCTTTCATATTCCGTATCTTTATAACTATGCAGGAGCACCCTGGAAAACACAAAAACGAATTCGCCAATTACTGGATGCGTGGTTTCAGGATAGTATTTTTGGTATCCCCGGCGATGAGGACGGAGGAGCTATGTCTTCTTTTGTGGTATTTTCGATGATGGGATTTTATCCTGTTACTCCAGGTTTGCCAATATACACAATTGGTAGTCCTGTTTTTGAGAAAACAACAATTGATTTGCCAAACGGTAGGAAATTCAAAATAATCGCAAAAAATTATTCGGAAAAAAATAAGTATATTCAGAGTATAAAACTCAATGGGAAAGAATACAATAAATTCTGGTTTTCGCACGATGATATTCTTGCCGGTTCAACTTTAGAACTTGAAATGGGAGAGTATCCAAATAAAGATTTAGGACTTAATGTAGAGTATAAAATTAACATAAATGACAGCAAGGATTAATACCATAGGAGTAATTATTATTTTATTCACTTTTACATTAAATGTTTATGGTCAGGGCGAAGCACCACAAGCCCCTAAAGGTTACTTAAGCAATACAACGTTGAAAATATCATATGCCCTTGGAAGACTTAAATTGATTGATAAAAAACCGGAACTGCCATCAAATATTAAATCCTACAAAAATATTATATACTCCGTTACCGAAAATGATACCTTAAGGCTGGATATATATCGTCATAAGGAGATTAAAGGGCTAAGGCCATTATTAATTTTTGTGCATGGTGGTGCATGGAGAAAGGGTAAGAAAGAAGATTATTTACCATATATAATTCCTTTTAGTAAAAAGGGATATGTATGCGCAAGTATTTCATATAGTTTATCTCCTAAAACTCACTTCCCGCAGGCGGTTTCAGATGTGAAAAATTCAGTAAACTGGTTATTGGAAAATGCTAATGAATATATGATTGATACCGGTAAAGTAGCATTAATTGGCGGGTCTGCCGGGGGGCATTTGTCTTTAATGACAGCATATGCGTACAAAGGTTCTGTAAAACCTGTAAAGGTTGTTGTTGACATATACGGACCGGTTGATTTAACAACTGAATTTGCAAGAGGTAATAAAAGCGTAATTGAATTTCTCGGAGAAGATTTCACCGGAAATGAACGGTTGTACAAAGAAGCCTCACCAATAAATTATATAACATCCGATGATCCTCCAACCTTAATATTTCACGGAACGATAGATGATGTTGTACCGGTAAGTCAATCGGATATGTTAAAAAACGCATTGGATGCTAAAGGTGTAATAAACGAATACCACAGACTGAAAGGATGGCCACATACGATGGATTTATCTAAAGAGGTTAATGACTATATGCTGTATTATATGGGTGATTTTTTTGATAGATATTTAACACCAAATAAACATCAAAATACCCTGTAAAATCTTTCTCTTTTTAAATTATTCATGAATTTATTTTTTTTTGTGTTCATGAATCACTTCACTTATTTGCTTAAACTAAAAATACTTTGATTTTAATAGTGCATTAGCTACGCTGAACCTAAAGGTTTCTGAAATTCATTTGGTATAAGAGAATGATTATCTAATAACTTTCAGGTTACAACAACATCAGTATTGTTTATGGGTTGATTTGTAGAATGTTACCAAGTTTAGATAGAATATTTTTAATTTAGTAGTAATTCTTTTATAGATGTTTATATTTTATATAGCTTTAGTAATATTATGACACATTATAAAGTGTTTTAAAGAAAAATATAACATGTAATTAACAACCTACTTTATAAAAAAAAAGTATATGAAAACAAAAATCTTTACTTTATTGGCAGTCCTGTTTACAGGAATGTTGTTTGCATAACCTGATCCGGGAGCTATAGGTCCCGATACTCAAACTGTTTATTATGATCAAATTCCTGCAGATTTCACAAATGAGCAATCTGCAAGTGGAGTTACGGGTACTTTGTCTTATAGCTGGGAATATGGGATAATAGGTTCATTTATGAAAGATTTTGATGATGAAAAAGAAGAAAGTTTATCTCCTGACTTTACACTGGGAGAGGCCGGACAATTTGTAGTAACTTATAATTTAAGTGACTGGCCGGTAGAATTAGATGTAGTAAGAAAGGCAACTGATGATAATGGTTCTGCAACAACAGGAGTTAAAGTAGTAGTAAATGAGGATAAAATAATTACTTCAGAAGGTGAAATTTCTAACGGTGGAACCTTGGAAAATCCAATAGAGGTAGCATTAGATGCAATTCCAGTTTCGGTAACATCGGTAGAAGATGCAGTAATTAATTCTGCAATTGCTACATCTTTGGGTGAATATGGCTGGGAAGTAAAACATAGTCCGGGAGGAGATCCTGATGGTATAGAATGGGTAGCGTTTGAATGGGGAGATATAGTAAATTCTCTTAGTTCTAACGAGCTGGTTTTTAAGAATGGATTTGATGTATTGGGTGATATTGTTAAGGTTGGGGATAAAATAGAGCTTCGAAGAGCAAGGGTTAAAGTAGAATTAAGCGGCGGAGAACAGGTTTATGCCAGAAAAAAGACAGAAGAAGCTGTTTTCGAAATTACTGCTCCTTTGGCAATACAGGATATTGATATAAGTTCTGTTAAAATGTTCCCTAATCCGGCAATAAAATCAGTAAATATTGCTGCTAAAGGATTTGAGAACGTTGAAATATTTAACGCATTAGGTCAGTCAGTTACAAAACTGAAAGTTGCTGAGCAAATGTCAATAAATACATCCTCTTATGTAAAAGGAGTTTACTATGTTAAATTTACTTCAGAAAAAGAAACAATAACAAAGCGACTTATTATAAAATAAGAAGAAATCTTATACTTAAAAATGCCTGAA
>JBDLJM010000060.1 GCA_039714315.1 Bacteroidota bacterium
TTTGCGTTACGTTGCGCATACCTTTATTCACGAGAGTCTATAGTGGGTGTTCATGATTGCTTCCGTCGGCTAAGCCGAGGCACTGCGCAATTGCGTTACTTTACGGTTATTTTTTTGTCATCAGCTCACCTGCCCGTCCGGTCAGGCGGGTTGCAATTTTTGAAAAAAAACTTGGTTCTACCTATGACAACATATTTTTTTAGCCGCTAATGCACGAATTATATACTCGCTAAAGCTCGCTTTTTGTCATCAACTCATGACAATAATATTTTTCACCCACAGATATCGCGGTAGTGGGGGGATATTGTTTTGTGTCATGAGATCTGACTTCGTCGATTCTTCGAATTCTCCATTGCGCTACGCTCCGGTCGAGATGACGGTCTATAAGTATCATAGATAAAAAAAGCCCCCTGATTTAATTTAAACCAGAGGGCTAAAATTTATATTTGAAATATCCTAGAACAGATAGTTAAGACCAATATACATACCCGAAGGGCCATCCTGAATATTGAATGTTCTACCGTAATCAACTTTTACAATAAAGTTTTCGTTCATTACCACCTGGAATCCCAGTCCTGCAGACATGTGTAGTTTTTCTGCTCCGAAGTTGAAGTAATCATCGATTGTATCATCATTTTCGTATCCAATTGCGTATTCTCCCCAATAATTACTGTCGGTTAGAGGATGTTCGGCATTTACTTCGTTCACCTTATCTTCTAGAGGCAGAAGTTGTACCACACGACCGGCATCGAAGAATGCACTTAATCCCAGATAAAAATTCTGTTTAAACATTTTAAACTTGTAGAATTTCCATCTAAACTCGGCATTTAACCACGCTTCTCCGTTACCAATTACACGATTTCTTTTTACTCCTCTTAGTGTATAAGCACCTCCCAAACCAAATTGAGGAGCACCTTTTAGCATTACAGCATACATGTTGGAAAGAGCATAATACGGTTCATCTCCATAAATATTACCTGCATAACCAAGTCTATAGGTGAAACTTAATTTTTTAGGAATAAGAGTGAAATATTGTCGATGGGTAAAGTTTAATTTTAAGTATGAGTGTTTTGGGCTCGAAAGAAATTCCGGAACATAGAAAAACACCAGTTCGGTCCAGATACCTTTTGTTGCGTTCGACACACTGTTTCTTGTGTCGTACATGATTCCGGCTTTCAGGCCGCCAAATCTGCCACCTTCGGCATGTTCTTCATCTATCAGTCCCCATTTTACGTAGCGGTCGTAAAGTCCCGGCATAGTATTTAATTCCGGCACCTTTTCATCGTCATATTTTCTCCCGTCATTGTATTCGCTTGCATCAAACGAAGACATTGTGTAATTGTAATATTCAAAACCGGCAGACCAGCTCCATTTATCATTTATCGGAGTTAAGACATCAGCCTTAACTTTGAAAAAGTTCGTTTCGTTTTTATAAAACATTTTCGAATGATAGTCTTCATGATCATCTTTTTCATGTTTTCCCCCATCAACCCAATCAACATTATACATCGATTCGTATCCGTTAGCCCCAAGGAAGTCGTACTGCTTATCGGTACGGTACATCAGGTCGAAAAATACAGTACTTCCTTTTAATAGTCTGTTCGATTCAAAAGCAAAGTTGTTAATTCCATTTCCTTTTGTAAATCTTGAAATTTCCAGATAATAACGTTCGTAGTAGTTAGGGTAGATTTCACCATCTCCAAAATTGTACAAGTCTATTAAGCCTCCATATTGTAAGCCTAAATCGGTGTTATAAGTAACAGCGGGCAAGACCCCGAAACTCCAGCCTTTTTTCACTTCAGAAGTATCTCTGTCTTCAGTTTCCTGTGCATTTGCAGCCATGCCAAATAATACAATCACAAGAAGCGATGTGTAAATTTTCTTCATATGTATTTAATTTTATGTTTCGGTCATATGGAATCCCAAAATTCAACTATAGTGGTTGGTAAAAGCCAACTTTTACGGGATTTCATAGAATTACTTTGTTAGTTTAGGCGTGCAAAGTATTAAATTTGATGATAACCAAAAAATTATTGTTCAGTTATCATTGTTTTAAAGCCTTTCGCCACAGTGTGGACAATATCTTGTGGTCATCATTGAATGGTCAAAAGAGCATAATTTTTCATCATTTCTGTCATTGCTAAGTTCATCCATAAATGCAGAACTTATGATACCTGTGGGTAATGCAACCAGTCCTATTCCCAGGATAGCAATTATCCCCGAAATAAGTTTACCCAAGGCTGTTATTGGATATATGTCTCCATAACCAACTGTAGTGAGTGTAGCAACTGCCCACCAAAATCCCTGGCCTATATTTTGGAAAGCCCCGGGTTGTGCATCTTTTTCGATATAATACATCAGCGAAGCTGAAACAATTATTAGTATGAACACAACAAAAAATGTTACGCCCAGTTGTGATTTTGACTTTCTCAATACCCGCGATATCATCCTTAATGATTCCGAATGACGCGATAGTTTCAGAACTCTCAGCAAACGAAGTAAACGAAGAATTCTGATAAACCTTAAGTCGATTATGAAAATGAAGGGCAGATAGAATGGTGCTACCGCCAGTAAATCGATTATCGCCAATGGAGAAGAAATAAATTTCAATATTGCCTTCCATTGTGGGGTGTTGGGATAGAGTAGTGGAGCTGTCCAGATACGAATTAGATACTCTATAGAAAATACTATGACAGAGAAGAATTCGAAGTACATAAAAAAGGCATGATATTTCTCCTCTAATTCGGGATATGATTCTGCTACCACAGCAATCACATTTAAAACGATAAGAATTGTAATATACTTATCAAACCTGTCGCCTTTGGTAGTTTTTTCTCCGTCTGAAAGTATAGCGTCGAATGCTTTTTGTCTGAAATTATTCATATTAAAATATTAGGTATAATTCTACCTGTAAACCGGTATTAGTATTTTGTTTTATCAGTACTTTGTTTCCATTTTTCAAAAATAAGATTAGCCTCATTCTGAAGGATTTGTTGAGTTTCTATCATTCTTTTTTCTTTGGGAAGGGCTATTTCATTATAAATAAAATTATCGTCAAAACCGGCATCTGCCGCATCGTGTTTCGAAGAAGCAAATACCAAACGTTTTGGTCTGGCCCAATAAATTGCACCTAAACACATGGGGCAGGGCTCACATGATGAGTAAATAACGCAATCGTCCAGCTGAAAAGAGCTTAGATTTTTACAGGCATCGCGAATAGCAATAATTTCGGCATGGGCAGTAGGATCGTTGGTTGATGTAACCCTGTTATTGCCTCTTCCGATAATTTCGCCATTTTTCACTACTACAGCTCCAAAAGGACCACCTTCGTTATTAATAATGCCCTTATCGGCCTCCTTAATTGCTTCCCGAATATAAAACTCATCATTCATAATAATCAGATATTATACTATAAGTGTTTTTCGTAATCAGCACAATGTTCTTCTTTATAATAAGACCGAATTCTCCTGTATACCTTTCTCCTCTGATAGAGTCCGATAAATATTAAAATTGGACCCAAAGCTATCAGTGCTTCTCCAACAAACTCTACCTGTTCGAATAAGTGAATCCTGATTATTGTCATACCGGCAACAATAAAACCAACAGCAGTTCTAAAATATGCCAGGAATGTTCTTTCGTTTGCAAGCTTTGTTCTGTCAATGGCCAGTTTTTCGCCTGAAGATAATGTGTCCATGCTAGTTCAATTTATAGAATACTCCATCAAGTTGTTCTAAGTATGTGATGAAATCCTTATTAATACCTACTTTTCTTCTGGAGCTTTTCAAATCGATTTCGATTTTTTCTTCCGGATCAACTATTTTAAAGTTCAGCTGGTGTTCTCCGGGGTGATTTTCAATCAAATTCTCCAGTTCCATTATCCTTTCTTCATTAATGTTGTTCAATGAAAGAGAAAGTGTGATTTTCTTCACCATCTGATTCATTATATCCGAAAGCAACTGAATGCTATTCCATTTAACATTCAGGTTATTCATATTTCCAAAACGGGGTACTACCATCGATCTGAAATACAGGAATGCACCATCCATCATCATATGTTTGAATTTCATGTACTCTTCTCCAAACATCATGAAATTATGACTGTCGTTGAAATCGGATACTGTAAATTTACCAAATCCATTTCCATTTTTGGCAGTAAGATGTTGAACTTCTGAAAGAATACCTGCAAATTTAACTTCTTTATTAGCCATTTTGCTCATATCGTTGAAATCCATCATCCCTGCATTAGTGAAGTGTTTTATTTCAACTTTATAGTCGTCTAAAGGATGTCCTGTTATATATAGGCCAACAACATCACGTTCTCTGGCTAATTCTTCCAGGTTGCCCCATGGTTCACATTGAGGTATAATAGGTTCCGGAATTTGCACTTCCGATTCTTCACCAAAGAGAGATACCTGCGAGGAGTCTTTACTTTGTTGGTAGGCACTTCCAAATTTCATTGCCTTTGCAATAAACTGCTCTCCTTTTGTATCTACCTGCAGGTATTGTGCTCTGTGAATACCTTCGAAAGAATCGAATCCTCCACCAAGAGCAAGGTTTTCAAAGGCTTTTTTGTTAGCAGCGTGTAAATTAACTCTTTTAGCAAGATCAAAAATACTGCTATAGTTGCCATTTTCTTCCCTTTCGGTAACAATAGCTTCAACAGCACCTTCACCAACTCCTTTTATAGCCCCCATACCAAAACGAATAGCACCTTCATTATTAACGGTGAATTTGTATTCGGATTCGTTTACATCAGGTCCAAGAACTTCAATACCCATTCTCTTACATTCTTCCATGAAGAAGGTAACAGTTTTAATATCGTTCATGTTGTTACTTAAAACCGAGGCCATGTATTCTGCCGGGTAATGTGCTTTTAGGTATGCGGTTTGAAAAGCAATATAAGCGTAACACGTAGAGTGTGATTTGTTGAAAGCATAAGATGCAAATGCTTCCCAGTCGGTCCACATTTTTTCGGCCTTTTTCCTGTCGTGCCCGTTAGCCTCACAACCGTCTAAGAATTTAGGTTTTAATTTATCCAGTAAGGCAAAAATCTTTTTACCCATAGCTTTACGGAGCATATCGGCTTCACCCTTTGTGAAATTCCCCAGTAGCTGCGACAAACGCATCACCTGTTCCTGATATACAGTAATACCATAGGTTTCTTCGAGGTAAAGTTTTGATGCATCAATATCGTAAGTAATCTCCTCTTCTCCGTGTTTTCGTTTGATAAACGAAGGAATATATTCAAGAGGTCCCGGACGGTACAAAGCATTCATGGCAATTACATCGGCAAAAGTTGATGGCTTTAATTCGCGAAGATATTTTTGCATACCGGGAGATTCATATTGGAATACACCAATTGTTTCACCCCGCTGGAAAAGTTCGTATGTTTTTTCGTCTTCTAAAGATATTTCATCCGGATCGAGCTCAACGCCATGTCGTTTCTTGATAATGGTAACGGCATCTTTTATCAGGGTAAGGGTTTTCAGTCCCAGAAAATCCATTTTTAGTAATCCCGCATTTTCAACAACCGAGTTGTCGAATTGGGTAACCAATAGATCAGAGTCTTTGGCAGTCGACATTGGGGCAACTTCCCTGATATCGGAAGGAGTAATGATCACTCCACAGGCGTGAATTCCGGTATTCCTTACAGATCCTTCCAGTACTCTGGCCTGATTAATTACCTCTGCAGTCAGGTCGTGTCCGGTTGACAGGTTTTTTAACTGGTTCGCCCTGTCGATATCTTCAGAGTTATTTTTCAACTTGTCGGCAAGATCCTTATCGTTCATGCCAAAAAGTTTTTTCAACTTTATATCCGGGATAAGTTTAGCTATCCCATCAGTTTCAGAAAGTGGCAGGTCTAATGCTCTACCCGTATCACGGATAGACGATTTAGCAGCCATAGTACCATAGGTAATAATTTGGGCTACCTGATTCTTTCCATATTTTTCAACAACAAATTCAATAATTCTTTGTCTTCCTTCATTGTCGAAATCAATATCGATATCGGGAAGTGAAACCCTGTCAGGGTTCAGGAACCTCTCAAAAAGTAAATCGTATTCTATAGGGTCGATATTGGTGATTCCTGTACAGTAAGCCACAGCCGATCCGGCAGCAGATCCACGTCCCGGGCCTACCGAAATCCCCATGTTTCGGGCCTCGGTTGTGAAATCCTGCACGATAAGAAAATATCCCGGATAACCGGTCATTTTAATGGTGTCGAGTTCAAAGTCTAAGCGTTCTCTAATTTCATCATTAAGTTCTTCTCCCCATCGTTTTTTTGCTCCTTCGTAAGTGATATGCCTTAAATAAGCATTTTCACCTCTTTTTCCACCATCAACTTTATCTTGTGGGTCTCTAAATTCATCAGGGATGTCAAACTCGGGTAATAAAACCGGTTGGGCAAGAACGTATGGCTCGATCTTATCGGTAAGGTGTTTAATATTCGCTATAGATTCAGGAATATCTTTAAACAACTCCTTCATGTCGTCCTGAGTTTTAAAATAAAACTCATTGTTTGGGAATCCAAATCTAAAACCCCTTCCCCTGCCTATTTCGGTAGATTTCTTCTCACCATCTCTTATACAAAGCAGTATATCGTGAGCTTCGGAGTCTTTCTTTTTGGGGTAGTAGGTATTGTTTTGTGCAATATATTTAACATTGTATTTCTTCGCAAAGCGGAGCATTACTTCGTTGACATAGTTTTCTTCTTCAAGCCCATGTCTGATTATTTCAACGTAAAAGTCGTCTCCGTAAATATCCAGCCACCATTTAAAAGCCTCTTCAGCTTTTTCTTCACCTGTGTTTAGTATAAGGTTAGGTATTTCGCCTGTTAAACTTCCGGTTAAAGCAATTACTCCTTCTTTATGATCTTCGAGTAGCTCTTTACCTATCCTTGGAATCCCTGCATAAAGTCCATCAATATGTCCAAATGAACTCAATTTTGAAATATTGTGATATCCCTTTTTATTTTTAGCCAGTAATACCTGGGTAAATCTTCTATCGGGATTGTCCTTGGTAAATTTTAATCTTTTATAATCTTCAGCGATAAAGAATTCGCTGCCAACCATTCCCTTAATAAGCGGATCTTTCTTTTCACCGTCAATTTCACCACTTTCAATTTGTTTATTGTAGTCGTCTACCTCTTTGTTTGAGTCGTTAATTTTTTTAACAAAATGATAGGCTCCATACATGTTACCGTGATCTGTCATTCCCACGGCCGGCATGCCCATTTCTATTGCCGTGTCTATTAAAGTATTTATTTCTGTTGTGGCAGAAAGTATGGAATAAGATGTATGATTATGAATGTGAGAATATTGATGCTCACTGAGATCAACATCTGTTCCACTTTCTAAATCTGTGGTAGTTTCAACAGATTCATCAGTATCAATATTTTTATGTATGGGTTTGTAAGGCTCGATGTTTAGCCCTATTAATTCGAATGGTTTAGGATTGTTGCTTCTAAGAGTTGTTACCGATTCGTTATCTATTTTCCAGTAATCGGTATATTTATCATTGCTCCTGATTAGCTCGAGAAAACACCTTGTTGTAGCTTCAACATCGGCTGATGCATTATGCGCTTCTGCAAACCCTTCCTTAAATAAAGACTTATATAGTTTCGTTAGTGTTGGACGTAAAAGTCTTGAGCCTGTATAGCTTTTTGTTTCAGTGTCGTATTCAATTAAACCCCAATTACCACCAGTATCAAGTGTATTTACAGGGTTAGAAGTGTGATTTAGTTTATACTTGTTTTGAAGAGATGTTATTTCCTGTTGCTTCTCAGTTATTAATAACTTGTCATTCAGACTTTTCTTTTGCTCGTTGAGCTCTCTTATTTCCTTGATCTTTTCAAGCTCAACAAGTGCATCATCAAAAACCTTGCTGGGTTTTATTCCTGCTCTATGAAATTCCGCTCCAACAATATTGACGTCAAAGTTAATATTGTGCCCTACTAAAAAGCTTGACTTTTCAAGGTCTTTATTAAATTCATTAAGAACATATTCCAGTGGCATCCCTTGCTTCTTGGCTCTGTCGGTTGTAATACCGTGAACCTGAGCCGCGTTAAAAGGGATTGAATATCCTTCGGGTTTGATGATGAAATTTTTAACTTCTGTTAATTCTCCGGAAACATCGTGAATTTGCCAAGCTAATTGTACACACCTGTTCCAGTTGTCGGAATTGGTTGCAGGGGCATTATAATTTTTTGGCAATCCGGTTGTTTCTGTATCAAAAATTATATACATCTGAAATATGTTATTTGTAATGTAAGGTGGATTTAATTATATAAATCTCTATAATATATTGGTATTATACTAAAAAAAAATGAAAGGGTAAATTTAAATTTAATCAATCTATATAAGTGGTTTTTTGAAATTGTTTATTAACAATTATGTGTAATTTCTAATAAATTAATTGCGTCAATATTAGTTAATAATTCAGGTGTGTTAGAAATGTGATGAATGAAGTGTTAAGTACTTGTAACAAATGATTTATAATGAAGTTTAATAAATGATGTTCTATACTGTTTAAAGTCGAATATTTTTTATATCCAAAAGCACATTTTCTCTAATTTTACTTCGCAAGATTCAGTTCAGTCTTCACATGAGGAGGATAGGATACTCCTCACTGTAAATTGTCCGGGCTTTAATATATGAATTTGTTACTTCCTGTTGAAAACTTGACATGTTAAAGTTATTAACAAGGTGTTTGTAAGTATTGTTTGCGTTAAGCGATGTTGGGAAATTAGTTCCAAAAATTGGAATGACATGAAAAGCAATCAGTTAGCTTTTCATGTGTAGGAAAAAGGCTTCATCTTAATGAAGGCAATTAGTTCAAATCTCGATTTTCACTATTTCCTGTTGTAAGAAATATAAATTATTGTTAATAATTAACAGTAATTTGTTGAAAACTAAATAATTTGTATATTTGACCTGTATTCCCATAATGGTATTGGGGATTAAGTAAATCAAATTTACTAAACCTAAAAAACTACAACAATGGTGAGAATTAGCTACAACATGGATGGTCGTATGTTCACGGAAGTGATCAGCGCCCGCCGCCAAAGAGTATCCAGCGAGATGTTAGATTCAATTGATAACGTTTATGTTTTCAAACGTGAAAGAACTATCAAAGGACAACTTGCTAAGAGATTTATTAAAAAACTACAACGAAAAATTTCTTAGAAAAGATGAAAACCTCCTATTAACCCTGGGAGGTTTTTTTTTGTATCTTGCCGCGATTTTTAAAGCAAGAAATTATGATTAAAAAGACTACACTTTTATTACTATTATCAATTTCATTTTTTAGTTTAAAAGCACAGGAAGATACTACTAAGGCCTGGAGCTTTAGCGGAGAGAATAAGATCACACTTGGAAGTGTTGCTCTTTCGAATTGGGCAGCAGGTGGAGCTAATGCTATGTCGGGATTGATATCTATAGATTACAAGTACAACTACAAGAAAGATAAAACAACCTGGGATAACAGGTTGATCTTAATGTACGGGCTTAATAAGCAGGCAAATCAGGATTTCGAAAAAACAGAAGACAGGATTGATTTTACTTCGGCTTACGGATATCAGATTGATGGTTCTAAATGGTTTTACTCTTTTTTGATGAATTTCAAAACCCAGTTTGCCGAAGGTTATGAAGATTTTTCGTATCAAACCGAAGCATTAAACGACAATGGAGATCCATTTTTAGATCCATCAGGAAATCCATATATGGTGGGTGCTACAGATACGAGGCTTGGGTCAAAATTCATGGCACCGGGATACTTAACATTAGCACCGGGAGCCGAGTTTAAAAGTTCTGAAAATTTTAAGGTTAATATATCGCCTTTGGCAGCTAAAGCTACTTTTGTTTTAGATGATGCACTTTCTGCCCGGGGAGCCTATGGTGTTGATGCCGGAAGTAATAGCCGATGGGAGCTTGGGGCAAACATTGACGGATATTGGAAGCAAACTTTTACCGATAATTTTTACATGGAAAACAACCTTAGATTGTTCTCAAACTATCTTGAAAGTTTTGGGAATGTTGATGTTGACTGGGTATTTAAACTGAATTTGGTTGTATCTAAATATGTTACGGCTGAATTTGTGTTGAATACACTTTATGACGACGATATTAAGATCGACAGAATGGAAGATGGGGTGTCGAAATCAGGTCCGGTAGTTCAATTGAAATCTACTCTTGGAGTTGGTTTGGTTTATGTAATAGATTAATTAGTATGAACATTATACAATGACTTGATCAGTCTAAAAAAAACACCATCGAAGTTTTTCGATGGTGTTTTTTTTAGGACTAGTCAGTCAGAAGTAATTTACATGAGCTTATATATTAGAATTTGTTCGGTCTGATCATTCTTTCCGGTTTAAGAATATCATCCAGTTTTTCTTTTGTAAGCAATTTGTGTTCCAACACCAGATCGTAAACTCCTTTCCCTGTTTCCAGTGCTTCTTTTGCTATTTTCGAACTTGCTTTGTATCCGATATATGGATTAAGAGCGGTTACAATTCCGATACTGTTTCTCACCATATTCATACAAACTTCTTCGTTTGCAGTTATACCGTCAATGGCTTTTGTACGGAAAGTATCCATTGCTTTTTCTAAAAGCTTTATCGATTCCATGATGCTTTGAACTAATACAGGTTCCATTACATTTAGCTGTAATTGACCTGCTTCGGCTGCAAAAGTTACCGTTAAATCATTTCCAATAACTTTAAAGCAAACCTGATTCACTACTTCCGGAATCACAGGGTTTACTTTCCCCGGCATGATGGAAGAGCCCGGTTGCATTTTAGGTAAGTTTATCTCCCCGAAACCTGCTCTGGGACCTGAAGATAACAATCTAAGGTCGTTGGCTATTTTTGATAGTTTTACAGCTAAGCGCTTTGTTGCGGATGAGTAGATAACATATGAGCCGGTATCGGGAGTGGCTTCGACTAAATTTTCGGCAAGTACAAACTTGTGGTTTGCAACTTTACTTAATTCTCTGGTACACACTTCTGCATAACCGGGTACTGAGTTTATTCCGGTTCCGATTGCAGTTGCGCCCATATTAATCTCTTTAAATAAATTGGCATTTTGTCTCAGGCGTTCTATTTCTTCTTCCAGAGTAGCAGCATAAGCTTCGAATTCCTGACCTAAAGTCATTGGTACGGCATCCTGTAATTGTGTACGTCCCATTTTAAGTACATGGGCAAATTCTTCACCTTTCGCTCTGAATGAATTTATTAAATCCTGAAGGTGAACAATCATGTCTTCGTTCATGTCCATCAATGCAATTTTAATCGCGGTAGGATATGCGTCGTTTGTAGATTGTGAAAGGTTTACATGGTCGTTTGGTGTAATGTATTTATATTCACCTTTCTTGCCCCCTAAAATTTCATTTGCTCTATTGGCAATTACCTCATTTATGTTCATGTTGGTAGAAGTTCCGGCTCCACCCTGAATCATATCGATTGGAAATTCGAGGTCAAACTTACCGGTCATAACTTCTTCACCGGCTTTTATAATTGCATCAGCTAGTTTGTCATCCAGTACCCCAAGCTGATTATTTGCCTTGGCAGCAGCAATTTTAACAGCTGCCAGAGCTTTGATGAATCTTGGATGAGAGTCTAATCTTGCCCATGAAATATTGAAGTTTTCCAAAGCTCGTTGTGTTTGAACTCCGAAGTATGCGTCTTTTGGTATTTTCTTTTCACCTAATAAATCGCTTTCTATTCTTGTTGACATATCACCATATTTATGAATGAGCCACAAATTTAACTAATCTTTCCATCTTTCAGATAGAAAGATTACACTAAAATATTACAGAGAATTGTTTCATTGTGTTAGTAGTTGTGATGGGCGGGGTTTATAGCGTAATTAAAACTGTTGTTATATAAATGTTAAACATATAAAATATCATGATTTACAAATTCAACTTTTTATATATTTGGCCATTAATTTTAATATAGAAATTTAACAGGTTCTTATGAAGAGAAATATATTGGTACTGGCTACTGTGGTTTCATCGTTGATGTCATGTAGTGAAGACGGTACAGAAAAGAAAGAAAAAATGGCGGTAACCCCTTTTGATGGTATTTATGAAACTCCGTTTCAAACACCAACTTTCAATACTATAACTATAGATAGTTATATGCCTGCTTTTAAAGAAGGTATGAAAGAGCAAAATGAAGAAATTGCAGCAATTGTTAACAACAGTGAAGCAGCAACTTTCGAAAATACTATTGCTGCATTAGATTATAGTGGAAAGAAACTGGACAAAGTTTCAAGTGTATTCTACAATCTTACATCTGCTGAGACTAATGAAGAAATGAATAAGCTGGCGGCAGAACTGTCTCCTATGTTGTCTAAACACAGCGATGACATTTCGCTAAATGAAGATTTGTTTAAAAGAGTTAAATCAGTTTATGAAAATAAGGATGAATTGAATTTGAACTCTGATCAGCAACGTCTTCTTGAAAAAACATATAATGATTTTGTTCGTAATGGAGCTAACCTTCAGGGAGAAGCTAAAGAGAGAATGCGCGAAATTAATAAGGAACTTTCAGGATTAACATTGAAGTTTGGAGAGAATATTTTGGCTGAGACAAATAAGTTTAAGTTATTTATTGAAGATAAGAATGATTTATCAGGACTTCCTGAATCTGTGATACAAGGAGCTGCAGGTGCGGCAAAAGCGGAGGGGAAAGAAGGACAGTGGTTGTTTACAATTCACAAGCCGAGTTTGATCCCATTCCTGATGTATGCTGATAACCGCGATTTACGCGAAAAGATGTTTAAGGCATATATCACTAAAGGAGACCATGGAGATGAATTAGATAATAAAGATAACCTTACAAAGATTGCAAATCTTAGAATAGAGAAAGCAAACTTACTAGGTTTCGATACCTGGGCAAATTATGTTTTAGATATTAACATGGCTAAAACACCTGAAAATGTTAACAAGTTATTAGATGAACTTATGACTGCTGCTTTGCCAAAAGCTAAGTATGAAGCTTCGGAATTGCAGAAGATTATAGATAAAGAAGGCGGGAAATTTGAGTTGGAAGCATGGGACTGGTGGTACTATGCAGAGAAGTTGAAGAAAGAAAAATATGCTTTCGATGAGGAAGAATTACGTCCTTACTTCAAGCTGGAAAATGTTAGAGACGGGGCATTCGCTGTTGCAAACAAATTATACGGTATCACTTTCGAGCAGCGAAACGATATTCAAACTTATCATAAGGATGTTACTGTTTGGGAAGTTAAAGAAGCCGACGGAACACATATAGGTATATTCTACCTTGATTATTTTCCAAGAGCCGGAAAGCGTGGAGGTGCATGGATGAACTCTTATAGAAAACAATCGGTTGATGCTGAAGGTAAATTAATTACTCCGATTATTACAAACGTGTGTAATTTTACAAAACCTACTGCCGATAAGCCTTCACTATTGAGTGTTGATGAAGTAGAAACTTTATTCCACGAGTTTGGTCACGGACTACACGGATTATTGTCAAAAGGTGTTTATCCAAGTCTTACAGGAACTGCTGTAGCAAGAGATTTTGTTGAGCTTCCATCACAAATAATGGAAAACTGGGCTTTAGATTCTGAAGTTTTGAAAATGTATGCAAAACATTACGAAACAGGTGAAGTTATTCCTGATGAGTTAATTACCAAGTTGGAAAATGCCGGTAAATTCAACCAGGGCTTTGCAACTGTTGAGTATTTATCTGCTGCATTACTGGACATGGACTGGCATACTCTAAAAGATGCTAATACAAAAACTGCAAATGAGTTTGAAGACGCTTCAATGGCTAAAATGAATATGGTCTCAGAGATAGTTGTTCGTTACCGAAGCACTTATTTTAACCATATTTTTAGCGGAGGGTATTCTTCGGGATATTACGCTTATGTATGGGCAGAAATTCTGGATGCTGATGCATTTGAGGCTTTCAAGGAAAATGGAATTTTCGATAAAGAAACAGCCGCTAAATTCAGAACAAATATTCTTGAGAAAGGTGGTTCGGAAGACGGTATGGAACTTTACAAAAAGTTTAGAGGTCAGGATCCTTCTACTGAGGCTTTGAAGAAAAGAAAAGGGCTTTAACAGGTAAATTATTCATCCGATGACTTTGAGTCATCGGATGAATATGAACTCTTTGCAACCTAAGACAACATTGTTAAGGAGCCGCGAATGCGCTAATTATATTTTCGCTAACGTTAAAAAAACGAACGTTAGTGGGTTAATTAATTCGCGAATTAGTGGCTTTATTTTTGTAATTATCTCTTTCCTGCCAGCCTGTCTATCTAATTAGCATCAATAATATCTTTGGCTCTTTCTATAATTGTATCCATACCATTCAGGATATCATTTTCATTTAAATCTAAATATTCATCTGCACTAACTCCTAATTCAAAGTCTTCACCATCGGCATTAGTACACCTTGTAGATGAAAACCGCAGATACCATCCATTTGGCAGAGTATAGTCAACCGGTAAACCGGCACCTCCGCCTGTATCATCTCCCAAAACTGTAACATTAGGATGTTCTTTCATCATTGTTACAAAGAAACTTGTTGCACTATAGCATTTACGGTTTGTTAAAACAACCACCGGTCCATCCCAACTTTCACCCTTTGGTTCGATGTAATTGGCTATTGACCCTGAAAAGTCGTCGTGCTCAGGTCCTGCCTTATAGTATTCGAGGTATCCGACTTTTTTCTTATCTGTAAAGTGTGCTGCAAAGTCTTCGGCATGACTGAGGTATCCACCACCATTATTGCGAACGTCAATTATTATTCCCTTCGACTTACTTTGAATGGCTATGCTTTTAACGAGGTCGATATACGACATTCCTGAGCTGAAACTTCCATAGTATACATAGGAATATTTTTTATCATTATCAACAAGTATTGTATGTCTTAACCCTCCTGAAATAAGATAGTTGTCGCCTAGATAGTTTCTTTCAATTATATCCCAGTTAAAATTTGAAGGGCTGTTGAGATACCATTCCCAGTTTCTGCTTATGTCAAATCCGGAATACAAATTAACGTGACCGTCTTTTAGGGCATATAACATCTCATCATATACCATGAATTCCTCAAAAATATTCATTTCGTTGGAAATCTTTGACCTATTGGCTTTTACTATAGAATCCCAGTTTATATTTTTAAGAATGTGGTATGAGTATTTATCATCTATTGTTTTAGCCAGTGTATTGAAGTTATTTACAGCATCTGCAGATAACTCTTTCTCCATTAATACCTTTTCGCAAGAAGAAAAGAGCAAAACTCCGGTAACAAAAAAAACATAAAGTGACACTTGGTATTTCATGTGTTTATCAATTAAGCTTCGTTCACATGTAAATCAAGTTGTTGTTGTAACAGTCAAAAACTGTTCTTATTTTTTATAATAATTAAGTTTGAAGTTAGCTGTTATAAAAACACCATGTGATCCATATTGAACTTTGTTAGAAGTGTTCAAGTTATAATAATCCCAATGGTATTCCAAGGAAATTTTGTTTTCGTTCAAAAAAGGAAAAACCAATCTTAACTCGCTGTCAATTTCATAGTAGCGATTAAATGTTACCAGATCTGATTCTCCTATCTCATCATCTGGAAAATTAACACTGTAACCGGGGCGCATATAATATGTAGCAAGCGGTACTTTCATTACCCATTCAAGACTAACCCATCTGTCAAACATGTTGAATGTATAATGTAACATCCCATTCAGGGCGAAGCTGTTTAAAAAAGTATAATTGTCCTGACTGTTGGAATAATCTTCAAAATAGTTATAGTTATATCTTCCCATAACTCCGAATCCTGCCCATAGGTACAGCTCATTTGTGAATTCATGAATAGGTTTGGTGAATCCAAAATCATACCCTCCAGTGATCTGGTTGGCAGTTCTGTCTGATATACTCGGATAGTTGAAAGAGTTATAATACCCAGCGTCTATATCAACCTCTCCCCACCACTGTAAATTAGGTGAGTTGTTACGATATCCTATCCTGGTTACACCAGAAAGTCCCTGGTAATGAATAGGGCTTACAGAATAATCGTATAATGTACTAATCTTTGACCCTACGCTGAATTGCAGAAACTGTCCTTCGAATACAATTCTTTGGGCATCTAGTTTAAGACTGCCTATTATTAGTAATAATGCTAGTAAGTATAATTTGTTCATATTTGATAACTGTTTACAGGTTATAATTTGAAGTTGTTCAAATAATAATCTTTATTTGGTAGTTTAGAATTTAAAAATTTTTCTTTCCAGGTATTGGCTTTATGCTGATCTCCTTCAATTAAAGCTATTTTATACAGATACGAATAGGTAAATCCATAAACATGGGTTGGTTCATCGGGGATATCTGAAATGATTTTTTCGAAATTGGAAGCGGCCTGATTTATATTTCCATTTTCAAATTGGACAACAGCTGCTTCAAATAAGTGTATGTCCGAATTTTTCTTATTGTCGAGGAGTATATCTTTGAAGAAAAAGCATGAATTGTCACAATTTTCAATTAGATCGATCCTTTCTCCAATATTTTCAATTTTGTCAAAATAAAGTGTGAATTCAAGTTTTTCACCAATTTTGCTGAAACTATGTTTGTCGGGGCAATTTGGGATGTTTTTGCTTCCCTTAAGATTGTATTTTTTATTGTCAGCTTTGTTGATCAGATATATGTTCTTATCTGCACAGAACCAACCTCCCATAATGCTATTTGTGACACTCAACTCTATCACTGTATTTTTATCGGAGATAGAAACTTTTTTAATGATTAACTCAGGATGACTCAGCTCCGCAGCTGTTGGGAAGTAAAAATCCTGAGAAGTTCCCAAAATTGGTATAAGTAATAATATTGATAGAAGAAATCTAGTCATTATTCTTTTTTTATTGATGTAAATTCTTATTCATTCAGGTACTGTATAAACATATTAACAAATGAAAACAAAAAAATAATCTTAGCAAAAGAAATGTAATGAGAATGCTCTTATATGTTAAATAATAAATTCTTACAGCTTCATTAATAATCACGTCATGATTTTTCGCTAAATTACTGGTACTTAATGAGTAAAATAATATGACATGAGAGATTTTTACAATTTTAGATTAATGTTTTTATTTATAGTGAGCTTTTCTTTCTTCTTTTCATGTTCGAAAGAAGATGATCCTGAGGAAGAAAAAGAAGATTTATACTTTGTCTCAGTTGAAGGTAAATATGAATATACCGAAGCATCATTGGAACAGGTCTATCCCTTACCCGGAATAGAGACAGTTGTAGTTAATGGTATTAAAACTTATAAGCTTGAATACAAAACGGAGTATAATAATAATACTATTACGGCCTCAGGTACTTTAACACTGCCCGATACTCCCGGTTCCTATCCACTTGTGCTTGTAGAGCGGGGGACAATTACCGATAATAAATACGCTCCTTCCGAAAGTGATTTTCCTTTATACGAAGCTGTTGCCGGTATGGGTTATATTGTATTTGTGCCTGATCTTATAGGTTATGGATCTTCTGAAGAAATTTTACACCCCTATTACGATTATGAGTATACGGCTACAGCAAGTATAGATATGTATTATGCTATTAATGAATATTTGGGAAATCATTCTTCATCCGATGCTGTAACTAATGGCAAGTTTTTTATTTCGGGGTATTCGCAGGGTGGATATTCCGGTATAGCTACATACAAATATATTAGCGAAAATATCAATGATATTGAAGTCACAGCCGTTGGGACAGGAGCCGGTGGATATGATCTGTTGACAGTGATAGAGGAAATTTTAGAAGAAGATACATATCCTACTCCCGTTTTCCTCGTTATGCCAATGGTAACATATAACCAGTTATATATAAACAGGCCTTTGACTGATATATTTAACGAACCATATGCAGCTATGATTCAGGAAGTCATAGACGGAGGTAAGGAATGGTCGCAAATTGAGAATGATTTGCCGAATGTGATAAACGAATTGTTTAATAATGACCTGATTGAAAAGTTAAAGAATGAAGAAGATACTTT
>JBDLJM010000061.1 GCA_039714315.1 Bacteroidota bacterium
TTAGGTACTTCGCAACTCTCCTCTGCAACGACATATCTAATTACCTTTTTCTTCAACTCCTTTGCATATTATTTTCGATAATAAAGGAGCTTTACATTTTCAACATATCCTATTGAAAACAATTCAATAGACTAATATACCCACTTTGATAAATAACTATAATTTTTAATCACTAAAAAAAGTGTCAACCAAAATCAGGGCGATACATTAACTCTCACTATTTAAGAAAATCTTCTATTTGTTAATTAACGTGCTTTCTTATTTAAGTTTTTTGACAATTTCTTAAATAAGCATTACATTTGTTTAAGAATATAAGTCAATATGAAAAATTTTAAATCTGGACAGTATATACTTCAAGGAACTTATAAAAGCTTTCAACCTAATAAAATTGACCAGCAATGGAGTGTCGATAGTATGGAGTTATTAAATCTTCTAAGTCAAGCCGACAGACAGCTAGGAAGATTAGATATGTATTCTGAATATATTCCAAATATTGACCTGTTCATAAATATGCATATTATTAAAGAGGCGACTAAATCAAGTAAAATTGAAGGTACAAAAACAAATATTGAAGAAGCTCTCTTAGAAAAAGAAGATATAAATGAAGAAAAAAGAGATGATTGGGAAGAAGTCCAAAACTATATATTAGCTTTAAATTCAGCTATTGAAAACTTAGAAAAGCTACCTTTTTCATCAAAATTAATAAAAGAAACACATAAAACTTTATTAACAGGAGTAAGAGGAAAACACAAACTCCCAGGTGAATTTAGGGGTAGTCAAAATTGGATTGGAGGTGCATCATTAAGTGATGCGACTTTCATTCCGCCAACATTTGACAGTATCAATGATTACATGAGTGATATTGAAAAATTTGCTCATAATTCCGAGAATTTCTTCCCTGAATTATTAAAAATTGCTTTAATACACTATCAATTCGAAACAATCCATCCATTTTTAGATGGAAATGGTAGAGTTGGAAGGCTAATGATTACTTTAAATTTAGTTGAAAAAGGAATATTAAAGAAACCTATCCTTTATCTATCAGACTTTTTCGAACGAAACAGATCCCTATATTACGATAACCTAACTCGTGTTAGAGAGAAGAATGACATTATTCAATGGTTCAAATTTTTCTTGGTTGGAGTTATCGAAACTGCCCAAAATAGCATCAAGACATTTGATGGCATCTTGAAACTTCAAAAAGAGGCAGAAGCAAGTATCCAGAGCCTTGGTAGTAGAGCAAACAAAGCGCAATCAATAATTAACTACTTATTTCAAAAGCCAATAATTGATGCTCAATTTGCTCATAAGCTATTAGATATTTCTCTTCCTTCAGTATATAAATTATTAAAGGAACTAGAAAACCTTGAAATAATAAAAGAAGTTACAGGAAGCAAGAGAGGAAAGCTATATGTTTTTGATGAATACCTGAAACTATTTAAATAACATTTGCCAACAAAGTATAAAATTAATAGCCGAGATAGTAGTAAATATGAACATTATAGCCCGCTTAAAATTTAGTGTAAAGTCTAACCTTTAACTTGTGTAAACCATGTCTTTTAATGAACATACACCCGACAAAAGTGAAGGTTATAAAATGAAATGGAAGAAATGAGAGCAATTGTATGCACAAAATACGGACCACCGGAAGTTTTACAGCTCAAGGAGATTGAAAAACCTGTTCCCAAGGACAATGAAGTACTTATTAAGGTTCGTGCAACTACAGTACACATAGGGGATACTAAAATCCGTAGTTTCAAACCCGGTTTAGGCCCTGTCAGAGATTTGTTTTTCAAGCCTATTATGCGAATAATGGTAGGTTTCATAGGTCCTAGAAAAAAAATACTAGGGATGGAGTTAGCCGGGGAAATTGAAGAAGTGGGTAAAGAGGTGAAGCTGTTTAAAAAGGGCGACCCCATTTTTGCATCTACCGATATGAGTTTTGGTGCTTATGCCGAGTACAGATGCTTGCCTGAAGACGGTATACTGGCAATAAAGCCAACCAATATGACCTATGAGGAAGCCGCTACCGTTTCTAATGGAGGAATAACCGCGTTGGTTTTTCTTAGAAAAGCAAATATTAAAAGCGGTCAAAAAGTACTTATCTATGGTGCTTCAGGGAGTGTAGGTACTTTTGCAGTACAGCTTGCCAAGTACTTTGGAGCAGAAGTTACCGGGGTATGCAGCACCACGAATTTAGAAATGGTGAAATCTCTGGGAGCCGATAAGCTTATTGATTACACTCAAGAAGATTTCACCCAAAAGGGCGAGACTTATGACATTATTTTTGATGCAGTGGGAAAAATTGCATCTTCAAAACGAAAAATATCTCTAAAGAAGGAAGGAATCTATCTTAACGTTCTTTCTTTGTCTAACCGCTATAAGTTAAAGACTGAGGATCTAATCTTCCTCAAAGAGATTATTGAGGAGGGACGGCTAAAATCTGTCATTGACAGATCTTATCCATTGGAAGAAATGGTTGAGGCTCACAGGTATGTTGACAAAGGACACAAAAAAGGGAATGTGGTTATTACTATGTGATTCGATAATAAAAATAACAAACGTACAACAATGTGTAATACGCCATTTGACGAAACATGGTTGGCCGAATTGATTAATTTTAGAGGAACAAATAAGAATCCAAAAACCATAAACCAGGTGCCTTTAACTTTGTAAACTAGGTATCTTATTAAACATTAAAACAAAATTATGTCAATGAAAAATATCATATTTATCCTGTTAATTTTATTCACAGTTTCTGTGGGTTACGGACAAAATAATAATTTACTCAATCAGCGAATAAATACATTTGGGGATTCAATAAGTTTTATACAAATAAAAACAGACACCATTTTTAACAGTAATCAAATAATAAGTCTATTGATATTACCAAAAAATGCTATTAACAAATTTAATATTGAATTCGCTTATAGTAATTCAGACTTAATGCCAACAAGTTCATTTGCAAAGAATAAAAATGCTGTAGCCGCTATCAATGGAGGCTTTTTTAATATGGATAGTGGAGGGAGTACTACGTATCTTGAAACGGATGATATTGTAATTAGCAGAAACAGAAATCCTGACTTAAAATGGGGCATATCCAATAATATTACTAATGGGGCGATTGTTATAACAGATAAATTTAAGATTGCAATACAAGCAGCCAATTCAGAGCAATTCTATGAATCTTCAAAACAAGAATCTGCTGTATTGATAACAGGTCCTTTACTTTTGTTGAATTCGGAAGTAATGAAATTGCCCAACATGAAATTTGTTAACGACCGACACCCCAGAACTTGTTTGGGAATAAGTGAAGAATTAATTGTATTTATCACTATAGATGGAAGAAAAAAAGAAGCCGAAGGTATGAATCTGATTGAAGCTCAAAAGTTTTTACTAAACATAGGATGTATTGATGCGATTAATTTAGATGGAGGAGGTTCAACAACAATGTGGACTAAAAATAAGGGTATTGTTAATTTTCCAAGTGATAAATCAGGGGAAAGATCTGTCTCTAATGCATTATTAATAATAAATAAGAACAATCACTAATAAATAAAAGAGGTAGTTAAGCAAAAAAATCATTTAATTAGTAGAAGTTTAAAGGCAAATTATTAACAGATGAAAAAAATATTATTAATATCAATAATAACTTTAATTGTTCAGATAAGCAGTATTTATGCACAGAACAGCAATGTAGAAACTGATAAAAACAGGGTAATACTCGTAAATCCCGGGGTGTTTTATCTAAAATCTTTGGCTTACATGACCGACAATGGTATTATAGATATTGAAAATCTGGAATATCAGGCTGTTTTCTATACGAAAAATGAAATCAGCTACGATGAGGCCGAACAGTTTGTTGAGGAAAACAGTATTTCATATATCAGTTTAAAGAAGATAGACGGAGACCTTACAGACGGAAATTTGTTTAAGGAAAATTCATGTACAGGTTCCTTTACCGAATTATTCGAAAATAGCGATGGGATAATTTTTCTGGGCGGCTGGGATATTCCCGCTGTCAGTTTTGGACAAAAAACCAGTTTGTTAGCCGGAATTAAAACCCCTAATCGTCATTATTTTGAACTCTCTTTTCTCTATCATTTATTAGGTAGAGAGTCGAACGGTGGTTTTGTGCCTTTACTGGAAAGAAAGCCGGAATATGCGGTATTTGGTATTTGCCTAGGGATGCAAAGCATGAGTGTGGCAACAGGTGGAGATATGTATCAGGACATTCCGTCAGAGATCTATGGACTGCAGTATGTTGAGGATGTTCTGGCATTAGGTGAAAATCAACAGCACCGCAATTACTGGCGAAATATTGACACCGATGAATCTTTAGACAGTCATAGTTTTCATCAGATTAAATTAGTTGAAAATCAGTTTTTCACAAACAACTTCGGACTGAATAAAAACGATACTCCTTATGTGTGCAGCAGTCATCATCAGGCTATTAAAACTGTTGGACATGGTTTCGAGGTTGCTGCTACATCAACCGACGGCAAAATAATTGAAGCTATTTATCATAATAAATACAAAAATGTACTAGGTGTGCAGTTTCACCCGGAGTTTTACTATTTACACGATCCTGACAGCAAAAAGTTTAAAATGAATCCATCTGATGAGGAATTGTTAACCGAACATGAAATGATAAGCAGACTCGGAGGCTATCCCTTTCATTTAAAATACTGGGAATATTTTAGTAGTTTGTTTAGCAGCAATTAATTGGCGGAAAAAAAACAGGGTTGATTCTAAAAAAGGGAATCATTATTTTCCTCCATTTCATAACCTTTATCTACAAGCAGGTCTTTGGATTCAGCCCCCTTTACTGCGAGTTGATCAGCTCTTTCATTTCCGGGGTGTCCGGCATGACCCTTGATCCATTTGAAGTCAACTTTGTGTTTTCTGTAAATTACCAAAAATCTTCGCCATAAGTCTGAGTTAATACGCTTGGCAAAATTCTTCTTTTCCCAGCCAAAAACCCAGCCTTTCAAAACAGAATCCACAACATATTTCGAATCGGACCACACCAATACATCTGAAGGGCGCTTTAAAGCTTCCAGAGCCACTATTACCGCCAACAGTTCCATGCGGTTATTAGTGGTTTTTCTGTAACCCTGATATAGCTCTTTTTTAAATTTTCGATCGGATGTTTCAAGGATAGCTCCATAACCTCCGGGCCCGGGGTTCCCTTTGGCTGAACCATCTGTGTATATAATTATTTTCAAAATAGAGAGATAAATTATTTTGGGGTAAAAATACTTATAATTATCATGACATATTAATAAAAAAAATGCAAAATATGACTGTTAAATGATCCGAGTTAGTATTTTGGAATCTATACTTTCTATAAAAACCTGATAAGGATAATTTTATGAATTATAGCAATTACATGTCATTTTGATGTGTAGTTGGTATTAGAAATAGAAACCAACTCCGGGTCTCCATGGGCTGTTGTAATAACTTCTTTTCGAATCGTGCAGAAGGTCATACGAAAAAGAAACAACAAAACTTCCTCTCTTCCCCATAGGTACTGCATAGCCTGCGCCAACATACCAGCTGTTTAGCCAATATGGATTAATTCTTTCGCCAAAATTGTTATAATTCCTGTCGTAGTAATTGCGTTCAAATTCAGTACTTAGAATTATACTTTTTATAGGTTGGGCTAACAGTAAAAATTTAGTTCCATATATTGAAGATGAGAAGTCTTTACCGAAGTATTCGTATTTTTGATAAATATAATTTAATCCAAATCCTGCCATCAACATATTTGAAACATCGTAATAAACGGTTGGAGAGGCAATGATTGCCGTAAAGTCGCCGAATTGGGCACCAAAGTTACCTCCAAAATGTATTCGGTCTTTAAATTCCGAGTCTTTAACATTAGGAGCCTCTTTATTTGTATCCTGTTTCGACTCGTAATATTGTGCTTTTGTAGAATGATATCCTAATATGAGTAAAATAAACAACAAGAATTTCAGGTTTCTCATAGTGTTTAAAGTTTGATTAGAGTAAATATACTAAAAATCAAACTTATATAAGCTGTTTGTTGTTTTCGGCGCTTTGATGTTTTTTAATATAAAGAGCTCTTTCTTCGTAACTAATTACGGCGTTTAACTGCTCCAGTATTTCAGCACCTATAATACCGTCGATCAAGTCGGCATCGTGTTGATTTAGTGCTTCGTTAATTTGTGTTAAGTCAAATAGAATAATATTTCTAATGTCAACAGATATTTCTTTTATGTGAAAAGAGTTTACTTTTGCCTGAAAAGTATCCATGTCTAAAGCTCCGGCTCCTGCAGCTTTGTAGTCGGAACTTTCTGGTTTTAAAAAGTATTTTTCGGCAAATTGTGTTCCTACACAGCTCGATGATGCTCCTGTATCGAGTATAAAATTACCTTTTACATCGTTTATAGAAACCTGAAACTGGTAGTGGCCAATCTCGTTTTTCTCCAGTTTTACCTTTTGGTACCCTTTTTTTGTTAAAAATTCTTCCAATTCCATTGCATGTATAAAATCCATCGAACTTAAAGATAATTATTGAAAGAGCCACATGTTTAATTAGATTAATGGTTAAGTAGTGTTAACTTTCTGTGTTTATTAATTATAAGAGTTTATTTTTGTGCAGATAATAATATTTTCATTGACGAATGAATAGAAGGATATATATAGCGATAGTATTACTTGGTGTTTCAATGCTGGGAGTAATTGGCTTTCAGGCTTATTGGCTGCATCAAAGTTATAAAACAGAGTTACTCGGGTTTCAACATGATGTTCACAGGTCGTTATCTATGGCTATGAATCAGGAGTTGGATCGCAGAATATCGAATGTGGTTGATTATATGGGAGGAGATACTTTTGTTTATAACAATAGGCAGGGTCATACCCGAAGGCATCGAAATTTCAGGAAAGGGAATGGTACTTATAATCACTATGAATATGAACAAATTATTACTGCCGACAGCTCAGGTGATTCTGCTCTTATAGAGGTGAAAAAATACAACTGGAAATCAAATGGGGGAGAAAGAATGAATTTTGATTTTCAGAGAAAAAAAATGGATAGAATTTTTCTTTCCATACTCAACAATATGGATTCTCCAAGTCGTTTTCCGGGTGTAGAGTTTGATTCTGATGAGTTTAATAAAGCATTTAAAAGAGAACTTAATCAGTTCGATATTAACCTTGATTACAAGTTGGCTATTGTAGGTCGTAGAAATGAAATAATTAATAATATTAATGGAGCATTTTCTGAGGATGAGCTTAAGGAAGCAGTTTATTTTCCAATGCGTCATTCTTCCATTTCGGGATCTAATGTTGCAATATTGTTTCCCGAAAAGGATATGTATATCATTTCGAAAAATGCAATAATGTCATTGACGTCAATAATATTGATATTCTTATCTATTGGAAGTATTGTTTATATAATTAAGCGATTTTTTAACCAGAAGAGAATATCGGAGATCCGAAGAGATTTTATGAATAATATGACTCATGAGCTAAAAACACCAATCTCTACTGTAGGTCTGGCATTAGAAGCTATGCAGAATTTTAAAATTTTGGAGAATCCTGAACGGACAAAGCAATATATTGGAATTGCACGCAAGGAAAATCACAGACTTGGTATGTTGGTAGAGAAGGTATTGAAAATGTCGGCATACGAGCGCGAAAATATCCAGATGAAGTGGGAAGTAATAAACGGTGATTTAGCAGTTGTTGATGTTATAGAAAATTTAAATTTCCAGTTAGAAAATAATGGGGGAAGCATTATTAAGGATATGAATGCTGATACTGCAATGTTGAAAGTTGATAAGGTTCATTTTACTAATGTAATTTATAACCTTATTGATAATGCGATGAAATATTCAGAAGGTAAACCGGAAATCAAAGTTAAGACCTATACGGATAAAGAGCATTGGTTTGCCGAAATAAGTGATAAAGGAGTTGGTATTCCCGTAAGTTATCAGAATAAAATATTTGAGAAGTTTTTCAGAGTGCCTTCAGGAAATGTTCATAATGTAAAAGGTTATGGACTTGGATTGAGCTATGTGTTTAATATAATCAATAAATTTGAAGGAGATATAAGTGTTAAGAGTGATGTAGATAAAGGAAGTACTTTCACAATTAAAATACCAGTAAATAATGGCTGAAACAAAGATATTATTAGTTGAGGATGAAGTGTTTTTGGGACAAATAGTTAAAGAAAGTTTCGAAACCAGAGGCTTTGAAGTGGAGCATTTCACTGATGGTGAAAAAGGTCTTGAAGGATTTAGGAACTATAATCCTGATATTTGCGTACTGGATGTAATGCTGCCTGTTATGGATGGTTTTAGTCTGGCTAAAGAAATAAAAAAACTAAATCCAACCCAACCTATAATTTTTCTGACTGCTAAGTCGATGACTGAGGATGTGGTAGAAGGGTTCAACATTGGTGCCGACGACTATGTTAGAAAACCTTTTAGCATGGAAGAGCTGATAATGCGCGTGAAAGCTGTATTGGGAAGAAAATCTGTTGAAAAATCGGAGGAAAAACAGCAAGTGAAGGAATATCAGATAGGGCAGTATAGTTTTTTCCCTGTTAAACAGGAGTTGTTTCATCATTCAGCAGTAAAAAAGTTAACATCCCGGGAGTCCGAATTATTGCGTATGCTGTGCGAAAGCAAAAATTCTTTGGTAGAAAGAGATGTGATTTTAAAGCAACTTTGGGGAGATGATTCATTTTTCAACGCTCGAAGTATGGATGTTTTCATCACAAAATTGCGTAAGTACCTTAAAGATGATTCAGATGTAGAGCTGATAAATGTAAGGGGAAGAGGTTATAAGCTTATCTACGATTAGAAAAATAGTTGTTTATTTCTTCTTTATAGAGAAAGCCTGATTTTGTACCTTTATATCTAAATTCTAAAACGATTAAAAATGGATAATTTTGAATTATACAATCCTGTAAAACTCATATTCGGTAAAGGTGAAATTTCTAAAATTTCTGAAAATATCGATCAGGGTTCCAGAGTTCTTTTAGCATATGGAGGTGGTAGTATAAAGAAGAATGGTGTTTATGAACAGGTAAAAAAAGCACTTGACAGTTATGACGTTATTGAATTTGGGGGAATAGAAGCGAATCCTCAGTTTTCAACATTAATGAAGGCTGTGGAAGTGGTTAGAAAAGAAAATATTGATTTCATTTTAGCAGTTGGGGGAGGTTCGGTTATTGACGGAAGTAAATTTATTTCGGTAGCTGCACCTTTCGATGGAGACGAATGGAGTATATTAACAGGAGAAGCCGATAAAATTAAAGCAGGTATTTCATTGGGAACAGTCCTCACCCTGCCGGCAACAGGAACTGAAATGAACTCGGGATCTGTAGTTTCCCGAAAGGAGTTAAATGAGAAAAGAGCCTTTGGTAGTCCGTTTTGTTTTCCAAAGTTTTCTATTCTCGATCCCGGTGTTGTTGCATCCTTACCTGTACGTCAACTTAGAAATGGAGTGGTAGATGCATTTGTACATGTATTGGAACAGTATATTACTTATCCTAACAATGCGCCTTTACAGGATAGAATTGCAGAAGGTATTTTAATAACATTATCAGAAATTGGAGTGGATGTTATTACCAACCCGGATGATTATGATTTGGCTTCAAACCTGATGTGGAGTGCTACCATGGCATTAAATGGATTAATAAGCAGAGGAGTTCCAGCAGATTGGGGAACACATCTTATAGGACATGAATTAACGTCGCTTTATGGTATTGATCACGGGCAAACTTTAGCAATTATAGGACCTAATTTATACTATAAACTACTCGATTCAAAAAAGGAAAAATTAGCTCAATTCGGTAGGAGAGTATGGAAGCTTGAAGGAGATGATGAAGTAGTGGCTGTAAATGCAATTACAAGAACACAGGAGTTTTACGAAAGTTTAGGTTTGAAAACAAAGATTTCTGAACTTGCAGATGATTATAGCCAAGCATCTCAGACAGTTTTCGATAAGTTTACAGAAAGAAACTGGTTGAAACTTGGGGAGAAAGGTCTTATAACTCCTCAGCTTGCGAAAGAAATTGTAGAAATGAGTATTTGATTAAGGTGAAGAATAATTAAAAAAAAAGATGAATAAACAGTTTAGATCTAAAATTGTTTATTCATCTTTTTATTTCCTGTTATTTTAATAATAGATTATCCGTCAAGCCCCTCACGGATGTATCCTCTGGCCCTAGGGAATTCTTTTTCAACCTCTTCTCTGATTTTTTCCAGAAGCAGCAGTTGGTTGGTAACTTTCTCCTCAGTTCCCGGAAAATGTTCTGTTATATTTTTCCACGAATCTATCGATCTGTCTAATGCAATTAAAACCACCTTTGCAAATCCTCTGTGGAATCCATCCTCGAATTCGTGTTTGCTGTTTAGAGCTTTCTTAAGTTTTTTAGATATGAAATTCTGATACCACCTTATGTATTCTACAGCTTTAGTTAAACGCTGCATACTCTCGGCTAACTCCTTTGGCGAAACTTTATACTTTATATCTTCTTTGTTTGCCGGTAGGGGGTCCTTTGCAAATTCGTCGAACCATTCATTTACCAGTTTGCTGTATTTTTCGGTTTTTTCGAACAATAGATATCCTTGAGAAAGTGTTTCTTCACTATTGCTCTTTGAGAATTTTTTCGAAAACTCCTGTAAATCAACTCCCATATTATCTGAAACTTTTCCCAGATCATCGATGGTTAAGTTTACAATGTCCTCAATTTTATCCCAGAAATTAAATTCCTTTTTTCCTCTGGAAAAGAATTTTTGATTGACATCAAAATACAAGCATTCGTTAGTGTGTTCGCACTTTTCGCACCATCTGTCACAATATTGAAAAATGCCTGGTTTGTAAGTTTTCTTGGGTATTGCTGAGTTATTGTTAGAATATGTCATCTTTACTTGTCGGATTACTAGGTTAAGGACCTTAAAATTGAGAAATTATAACGAGTAAAAACATAAGAAATATCATGTTGAAATGTGATAGAGTAACATGTAGTGTGTTAGGTTTTTAGAGTTTTTATTCCTTATAAGCCTTTCAAAAATGAGTTAATCGTTATATATTTTTATTTCAACATTACCATCAATATCAATAGATGCTCTGTACATACCTGCAGTATTAAAAGGCATTGCAATATTTCCGTCTTTATCAATAGAAATTAGTCCTCCTTTACCTCCCAGCTGTTCAAGCTTTTGATTGATAACAATATCTGAAGCAGTTTCTAGTGAATAACCGCTGTAAAGCATTAAAGCTGAAATGTCTTTTGCAATACCCAACCTAATAAAATATTCACCGTGACCGGTACATGAAACGGCACACGAATTATTGTTGGCATATGTTCCTGCTCCGATGATTGGAGAATCGCCAATACGGCCATATTTTTTATTGGTCATTCCACCGGTAGAGGTTCCGGCTGCAAGATTTCCATCCTGATCAAGGGCTACTGCTCCAACTGTGCCGTATTTCCAGTCGTCTGTGCCTTTTAATCCTGAATTAGATTTAATTTTTGTTTGGCTTTTTACTTTCTGCAGGTATTCGTACCTCGACTCTGTAAAGAAATATTCGGGAGATACAATTTCAAGACCTTGCTCTCCGGCAAATGTGTCGGCACCTGATCCGCTTAACATTACATGTGGAGAGTGAAGCATTATTTCTTTTGCTAACAGTATTGGATTCTTTACAATTGATACTCCCGAAGCAGCACCGGCATTTAGAGTTTTACCATCCATAATAGAACAGTCCAGTTCATTTTTACCTTTATTTGTAAAAACTGCTCCCTTACCGGCATTAAAAAGAGGCGAATTTTCCATAACAATTATGGCTGCACTTACTGCATTTACACTGCTGCCTCCTTCTTTAAGGACATTGTAGCCGGCTTTTAGAGCTTCTTCTAACTTTTGCTTTATTTCCTGCTCTTTTTCAGGGCTAATATTTTCTTTTAGTATTGTTCCTGCACCCCCGTGAATTGCTATTGCAATAGGCTTTTCCTGTGAGAATGTATTTGTAAATAATGCTAAACTAATCAGTAGAAGTATAAAACGATTCATTTTGTATATTCTTAGGTTAATCTTAATATGGATTTTCGTTAATCAGTCTTAGTTTGTAACTCAATTCCTGACTGCCTTTGTCGTATTTTAATCCCCTTTTTGCGGTTGCTTTTGCTTTAGAAATTTTTTGCATTCTAAAGTAGTGCATTACAGCCGAACTATAGGCTTTACCTATTATTCCTGTCTTAACTAAATCTTCTAATTCTGTATTGAAGTTATTCTCAAATTTAGTTAGAAAATACTCTCCTTTTTTCGAATTATTAGATGAAAAATAGTCTATTGCATTCGACAGGTAAAGAAATAGGAGCGCCTGATTGTATCTGTTGTTAAGCTTAATCAGCGGGTATTTTATTGATTTCTCTTCCAGTTTCGTTAGTGCTATTTGCGGACTATTATTAAAATTTACAGAAGAAAGCAGAAGTTGTGAGTAAACATCATTTGCGATAGTATCATTTGGGAATATTTCCAATGCTTTCTCAGAATAACTTAGTGCTTTTGATGATTGTGATTTGTTGTAAAAGTGGTAGGTAAGAGCCATATTCCTGTTGAAATTTGACACTTTTATTAATTCCTGTGATAATATTTTGCTATTCAAACTATCTGTTTCTGCAATATATTGAGATGTAGATATTTTTCTTTTTGTCAGATTATTTCTTTCCTCTTCATGAAAATAATTGATACTGTTTGTTGCTTCTTCTTTAGTGCTTAAATTTATGTAATCGGCCCAAAAAGGAATCTTTTTGGAAGTAGAGTATGAGCCTTCCTGCATTGCACTTAAACTTGTAGTTTCCAATAAAGATTTGATTACCGGTGACTGATATATGAAGTATGCTTTTTTTAGATTATTAATTGCTTCAGGATATTTTTCGAGTTCCATTTCGTCTGTAGCTTTTTTAGAAAAAAGCCATGCACAATACTCCTTAATACTGATCAAATTTTCTAATGAAGTTACATTGTCTGCCAGTAATTCCGGCGATAATAATCTTATTTCATCATTATCTATGAGTTTTGCTTCAAGTTTGTATGTTATTATATTCCTTTCAATGTCGTCTTTGCTCAATATAACTATGTCTTTATTATCATTGATACTAATAAAGTATAATTGCTGATTATGTCCGAGAATAATAAATATGCCAATCGCAGTTTCCGATAATGAGTATTCGATGTTTAGCTTGCTAAAGCTGTAACTTAAGGTCGTTATTGCGAGATCGATGTCAAATCTTCCTTGTTGTAAACTGTAGAAATTACTTTTTTCGGAATATTTTGTAAAAAGTTCCTTATTTGCTTTTTTTATAAGGTATTTTGCCTTTTCATAATTGTTACTTCTCTTATTTACTTTATCGCGGTGTTTGGAAATCCATTTATCCACAAATTCTTTTTGTAGTTTGATACTGTTGTACCTATCGTTTGAATTTGAAAATCCTAAAAGAATGAAATCTTCATCAATATTTAATGAATCAATCTTTGAAAAAAGTTCCATTTCATTATCGTCATAAAATATAAGGTCATCTATCTTAGTGTGATAAGTTTGTGATTTGATATTTGAGGAAACTGCAAGAGAAATAATCAGAAAAAAATATTTGACTTGTGACATTAGGATATGTTTATTTTAGTTACTTGCTTTGTGAAATAATAAGCTCAAATCTATGAATAAATTAATAATCCTTGCAGTAATTTTTTTCAGTCTTTCAATTATTTCATGTTCCCCAACCGAAGGGAAAGATACTAAGGAAAAAGTATTAAAATTAGGAGATAACAGTAATATAGCCGACGGGGAGTATGTATCTAGACATAAAAACGGAAAGATCTACAAAACAGCCCGTTATAAGAATAAGAAATTAGATGGAGTACAGGAGGTGTACAATAAAAGAGGTAAGCTTCAGAACACAATAAACTATGTTGATGGTAAACGTGAAGGAGAGTCGGTAGTTTATCACGATAACGGTCAGGCATACAGAATTACACCATATAGAGATGATAAGATTAACGGTGAGCGAAAAAAGTTTAGAAGGGATGGTAAGTTGTGGTCAACTCAAAATTTTCACCAAAGTTTACCGGAAAACAATCTGAAGGAATATACTGAATCCGGAAAATTAAAAAGTAGACCTAAATTTGTGATTAATCAGATTGATAATTTAAAAATAGATGGAAGCTATCGGATAAATTTGTCAGTGAAGGGGAGTTACAAAAAGGTGAAGTTTTTTGAAGGTAAACTAAAAGACGGGAAGTATTTTTCGAAGTTAGATGCCTTCCCGGTTTCAAATCAAAAGAAGAATAGAGCAAGTATCAGTATTCATTTATTGCCCGGGCACTTCATGATGAAAAAATATGACTTCATAGCTAAAATCACAACTCATGCGAATAACAGTATTTATATCCACAGACAGGTTAATATTGCAATAGAAAATTAAGAGTTGTTTTTAAGTGTAATTTATCAGATTAAAAATCTCTTACAGATATTACAACCTCTGGAAAATCATCAGGATTATCAATTACCTTTTTATATTTTTTTGCTATGTCCGAAGGTTTTGCTAAATCTCCATGACTAAAGTAGTCTTTGAATTTATCTACTGTGCTAAAGTTTTTAATGTCAGTGTTTCGGATAGTGCCCTGCATTTCGGTATCTACAACCCCGGGAGCGATAGAATGAATACGGATATGGTTATCGTTGTTTATTTTCAATTCCCTATCTATAACTAAACTGAACATATCTAAGCCTGCTTTTGAAGCGTTGTAAGTGCTCCAGCCGTCTATAGGGTGTTTTCCTGCTCCGGAGCTGACATTAATAATGTGAATAGGCTTTTTTAGTTCGGAAAACTGTCTCAAAAAAGTATTAGTTAATAATGATGGAGCAATAAGGTTTACATTATAATTAGAAACTATGTCTGTTGAAAATGTATGTCCGACATGAGCGATAGGTTCTATAACACCTGCATTGTTAATCAATATGTATTTATCATATTCATCTACATGAAATCTGAATTTTTCAACGGTTTTAAGGTCCGATAGGTCTAATGCTATATGTTCATATTTTGGATTTTCAATTGTTTGATGTCTTGAAATACCAACCACTTTTACATTTTTGTCTTTTAGGAGTAATTCGGCAAGGGCAAGGCCAAGTCCTCTACTGCTACCTGTTATGAATGCTATAGTCATGATTATTTGTTTATTTCGATGAAACGGTCAACATTTTTAGTTAAACCGAAGGCTAATATTAAATCATCTTCTTCGATAACTGTATCTTGCTTCGGAACACCTAAAATATGATGCTCATCGCCTCTTTTTCTAAGAAGTGTTATAAGGTTTATTTTGTATTTCTCTCTTAGACGAATATCAAAAATTGATCTGCCAATGGTGTTCTTGGGAGCCTTAATTTCAATGATTTCGTATGAATCCGGTAGTGTTACACATAATAGAACACTCGGGTTTATTAAAGATTCTGTAATATTGTTACTAACTTCATCTTCGGGAGAAAGAAGTTCCTCAATTCCCATTTTTTTGAGTATTTTCTTTTGAGCTTCCCCTTGCGCCCGTACAATAATTCTCTTAACGTTTAATTCCTGTAGGATAAATGTTGTTAGCAGTAAAGCCTGAAAGTCCTCTCCGATGGAAACTACTACAGCGTCCATCTCATTTATGTTTTGCGAAAACAGGGCATTTTTATCAGTAGAATCCAATGCCACTGAATATGTTACATGCTCCTTTATCTTATCAATTTTATCCTTACTTCGGTCAATAGCAATTACTTCGGCACCTTTAATAGCCAGTTTTTTTGCAATCGCCGTTCCAAATCGTCCTATCCCAATTACAGCAAAACGAGGTTTACTCTTCATAGTGATCAATATTTAAATTAAAAATTCCTTAATGAGTTTTTAGCTATGTCATTGATGTTGATATAAGTTAAGGTTTTTTTGGTTTATAAGTATAAAATTAATGACATTTTATAATTCCTTCATAAATTTATAGAACTAATGTTGTTAATATATTTTAATATTGCACTCCGGTAATTATTAAGAATCATTAATGCAAAATATATCCGCTTCGATAGTTGTTTATAATACAGACGAGGAAATTCTAGAAGAAAGTATTTCAAGTTATCTTGATGCAGAATATTCAGGAGAGTTATGGATTATAGATAACACGGCAAATGGCAGATACAACTATCTGGCAAATAAATATGACAGGATTCATTACTATTTAAGTGATGAAAATCTCGGTTATGGTAAGGCCCATAATATTGCTATACGCCATTTTTTGGAAAAGACTAAATATCATTTGGTTTTAAACCCCGATGTCTCATTTACAGGAGATGTTATTAAAGAACTGTTGATCTATTTGGAAAATAATGAAAGAACGGGTCTTATAGCTCCTAAGGCAGAATACCCAGACGGAAGTTTACAAAGTAATGGCAGGTTGATACCAAGTCCCGGTCACCTGTTGTTTCGCAGATTCTTTTCCGATAAAAAGGATAATGATGATATTAATAATAGATATGAATTAAAATTTAATCAGGAAGAACCTTATCAGGCACCTGTTATTCTTGGAAGTTTTATGCTTTTTAGAAACTCTGCATTAAGGGAGGTTGGCTTATTCGATGAGAGGTTTTTTCTGTATCCTGAAGATATTGATATTTCCCGCAGGATGTTTGAGAAGTATAAAAATATAATATATACTGAAAGGAATTTCATACATCACCATGAGCAGGCATCGTATAAGGATTTAAAAACATTATGGATTCACAGTAAAGAAATGATAAAATATTTTAATAAATGGGGATGGTTTATTGATGCTTGTCGTTCTGTTTCAAATAACAAGGTGTTAAAAGGGTATATATAATAATTGTTATGTGAATGGAAGTTTTTATTAATGGTTTTAATACATAATAAATATACTATTATATACGTTATTTTATATCTTTGAAGCCAAATAATTTATTTTGCAGGAGCTTAAAAAAAATAATCAAGTTGTAAAAAAACACTCATCCTTAAGAGTGGTTTTTAAGCAAAGACGTGTTAATTCAGAATATGAGTTGGCAGTATCTCCCTATTCTTATTTTTTTAAGCATCTCTTTGATTTTTCTTTAGCAATGGTTTCTTTAATACTGTTGTCTCCTATTTTAATAACCTTGTACTTAATCACAAAACATTCCTCTGTAGGCCCCGGGTTTTATCATCAGAAGAGGATAGGTTTAAATGGAGAAGAATTCCATATTTTCAAATTCAGGTCAATGAAAGTTGATTCTGAGGATGATATTCCTATGCTGACAAACAATAATGATAACAGAATTACTCCGTGGGGTCGGTTTATGAGAAAATATTATTTGGACGAACTTCCGCAGCTACTTAATGTTATTAGAGGAGATATGTCGATTGTAGGGCCACGGCCAGAGAGGAAGTACTTTATAGATAAGATCAAAGAAAAAAATGGTGATTTTGATTCTCTCTTACAAGTTAAGCCCGGTATCACCTCGCTTGGTCAAATTAGATTTGGCTATGCTCATTCTGTAGACCAAATGTTACGAAGGTTAAAATATGAACAATTATATCTGAAAAGAGTTTCTTTCTGGACTGATATAAAGATTATTTTAAACACTTTTGGATCTGTTGCCAAAGCTAAAGGAAAATAGATTCGCAATAATAAAGTTTCATCTGTTAATTATTTGTATGTTTTAGTCA
>JBDLJM010000062.1 GCA_039714315.1 Bacteroidota bacterium
AAAAATCCGCAAATTGTATTTTACAGTTTGCGGATTTATATACTCTATAAACCTGATTTTTTAATGAATTCAGAGCATTTTACATTATAGTCTCTAACTAGTTTTGTCGAACCTAAGTTAATAATTCATCAAATCCTCCATCTTCTTTTTAACTTTACCGGCATTTGGAAGCATAATTTTTTCATAGGCTTCGTTGAGTGGAATAGCCGGGATATTAACCGAGCCAATAATCTCGACCGGAGCATCTAAATATTTGAAACATTCTTTTTGAATCCAGCCAACAAGGGCTATCCCGAATGAATTTCTCTGTGCTTCCTCTACAACTACAAGTATTTTGCCGTGTTCCTTAGCTTTTTCAAGTATAAGTTCTTCTTCGAGAGGAACTATTGTTCTAAGGTCGATTATTTCTACCTTGTCCTTAAAATCTTTTGATGCATTTAACGCCCAGTGAACTCCCATCCCGTATGAAATAACCAGGATAGAGTTACCCTTGTCGATTTCTTCCTGTTTAGCTTTTTGTTCAATTCTTGCTTTGCCAATCGGGATGTAGTAATCATCGGCAGGTTCGATTGTTTTCGCTTTCTCGGTTCCTTTTATTTTACTCCAGTAAAGGCCTTTGTGTTCCAGCATTACGACCGGGTTAGGATCCAGAATAGCCGATTTCATCAGTCCTTTCATATCCGCAGCGTTTGAAGGATAAACTATTTTTATTCCGATAATATTTGTTAAAATAGTTTCGATACTTGATGAATGATAGGGTCCGCCATTACCATAAGCTCCAATTGGAACTCTGATTAACGATTGTACCGGCCACTGACCGTTCGATAAGTAGTTAGAGCGGCTTAATTCGGTAAAAAGCTGATTCAGTCCCGGCCAGATATAATCGGCAAACTGAACTTCAACTATTGGTTTTAGTCCAACGGCACTCATTCCTGCGGTACTTCCGATAATAAATGCTTCCTGAATAGGGGTATTAAATACCCGGTTTTTACCAAATTTTTCGGCCAGGGTAAATGCTTCGCGAAACACTCCTCCTAGGCGCCGGCCTACATCCTGCCCGTAGAGAAGTGATTCCGGATATTCGTGCATTGTTTCTTCAATTGCATGCAATGCCGCATCTACCATCATTACAATTTCTCCATTTTCAGGTTCTCTGTTTCCTTTTTCCTCTGTGATAAGAGTATCGGCCCATATGTGATTTTCGAAATCCTGCGGATCGGGATCATCTTCTTTTACAGCCTTTTCCCACAGAAGTTTAAGATCCTCTTTTATCTCAGATTCCACTTGCGTGATTTCTTCTTCCGAAAAATTATTTGACAGGAGCGTATTTCTCATTTTTGGGAGTGGATCACGGGAATTGTGCTCTTCTAAATCATCACGATACCATTGTTTTTGAACCCCCGAAGTGTGATGCCCCAATAATGGAACCGATGCCCTGATTAAAAAAGGTCTTCTTTCTTTTCTAATGGTCTCTATTACTTCTTTAATGGTCAGATAAGATTCTGTAAAATCATTTCCATCTATATTTCTGGTCTCTATTCCGTTAAAACCTTTGCTAAACTTTATAGAATCGTTTGCTCTTATTTCTTCTGCTTTTGCCGATATATCCCATCCGTTATCCTGTACCAGGTAAATTATTGGCAACTGTTTTAAGGCGGCCATGTGTAAAGCTTCGGAAACCTCACCTTCGGTCATTGCAGCATCGCCGATAGAACAAACAACAACAGGTTTTTTGTCTGTTTCTTCATCCAGACCTAATGTTTCTTTGTGTTTTATTCCCATTGCCGCTCCGGTAATTGGGATAGCCTGCATTCCGGTTGCCGACGATTGAAATGGAATTTTAGGAAAGTCGGGATGTTTTAGTGACGGGTGGCAGTAATAATGCCTTCCGCCTGAAAAAATATCGTTTTTTTTCGCCAATAAATTAAGCAGCAGCTGATACGAGGATATGTTCATTCCCAAGAGCATGGCATCGTCGCGATAATAGGGTGCAACAAAATCCTGAGGGAGAAGCTGCATTCCCATAGCTACCTGTACAGCTTCGTGGCCCCTTGAAGTTGAGTGTACGTATTTGTATGCAATTTTTTCGTTTTCTGCATATAAATCATTGTGACTTTTGGCCCGGAACATTTTTCTATAGCCTTCCAAAAGTATGTCACGATTTATTTTATGTAAAGTCATTATGTGTGTTCAAAAAAGTGTAAAATGAAAAACAGATATTTTTAAATGTCAGATTTTTTAATTGAGTCACTTTCAATATAGATATGGGTGAATTTTGGAGACTTCTCGCGTATTTCATCCTTTATTTTTAAGACAATGGGTTCTATTTGGGCTATAGTAAGGCGATCTTCGAAATTGATTTCTATTCCTGCCATAGCTTCATCGGGACCTAAATGCATTGTTCTGATATTTCCATAGAATTCTATTTCTTTATCATATTTTTTCAGAACACTATTTAGTAATTGCATATCTTTATCTGCCACAGCTTCCCCAACCAGTAAAGCCCTTATTTCGTTGGCCATAAAATACGCTACATAGGTAAGTAAAACCCCTATCATGATAGAAGCAATAGCATCGTATACAGGGTCTTTTGTGAAATAAGTAACAGTTACTCCCATCAAAGCAATTATTAATCCTATCATAGCAGCTGTTTCTTCAACAATTACTGCTAAGGTTGAGGTGTCTTTACTTTCTTCCAAGGCTGATTTAAACCCGGAAGGATTGGTTTTTCTAAATTGTTTTATGGCAAACCACAGGCTTGATCCCTCAAAAATCATTGCGCCTATAAGCACTCCGTAACTCCAAAGTACCTGTGAATGATCGGCTTCTTTTATTGGGTGAATAATATGTATTATACCTTCGTAAAGTGCAACCCCTCCACCAAGGGCAAAAACCATTACAGCTACTATGAAACTCCAGAAATAAGCTTCTTTACCATAGCCAAAAGGATGATCTTTATCCGCAGCTTTTTTACTTCTTTTAATCCCGACAAGTAATAATCCTCCGTTTGCAGTATCGATCAATGAGTGTATCCCTTCTGATAACATAGCTGCACTGCCTGTAAAAAATGATGCAATAAATTTCATTACCGCAATCGCAAGATTAGCGGCTATAGCAAGAAATATTGATAGTTTTGATTCGCTTGAGTTCATAAATGTGTTTTCTATGTATTTTCTATAAAAATAAGGAATTTCTCACTTAATAGATTAATTTTGTCGGATCATTCATCGCTTTATGACGGAAATTAAAAAATTCACTTACGGAAAGGAAGAAAAATTAAAAAGCAGAAAAGTAATTTCTGAGATATTCTCCTCAGGAAATTCTTTCTCGAGTTATCCTTTTAGAGTATTTTACAAAAAGATGGATTTGCCGACAGATGTAGTTGCACAAGTCGGAGTTTCTGTGTCGAAAAGGAATTTTAAACATGCGGTAGACAGAAATCGTATAAAAAGGCTGATGCGTGAAGCCTATAGGCTTGAAAAATACACACTTCTGGAAAATGTAGATACTAGGGTGGCAGTAATGATTATATACACCCAGCGTAAAGAATTGCCTTTCAGTTTAATAAGGAATAAAATGAATTCTGCTTTAGAGAAACTCAAAAAGGAATTAAGTTAGTTTTTCAGAAAGCATATACTTAGTATGGTGATATTTGTTTAAATTAGAGTTTTTTTAACTAACTATGGAGTATTCCGATTTTAAAATTCATCATTTAGAAGGATATATTCAGAGTTTATATTTAGTAGAGTATTCTGACAAATTATTACTTCTTGATGGCGGTAGCAGGGGTGATGTATTGTGGATTGAAAATTTCATCACCAAAACATTAAAACGACCTATCAGCGATTTAAAACTTATAGTTGTAACTCATCTTCATCCCGATCATGCGGGCGCAGCACCTCATCTCAGAGAGAAATATAATATTCCAATTGCAGGTCATCCCGAGTTAGACTATTGGTATTTAGGTTATCGGGGTCAAATGCAACATTTAATAGATACACTTCTGGCGTGGTATGTAGCTGTTAAAAGTCGTGATAATTATAAGCGTATGTGGTATCCGCGTTCGCTAAAACCCGATTATGAAGTGTGCGACGGGCAGTCGTTGCCTTTTTTCGATGATTGGGAGGTAATTTGTACCCCGGGACATACTACCCATGATATTTCGGTATTAAACAGAAATGAAAAACTTATCTATATTGGAGATTTAGCGGTGAAGCTGGGAGGAAAATTTAACCTGCCTTTCCCTGTATCATTGCCGAAGGTAATGGGTAAATCTCTGGATAAGGTTATAGATTTGGATCTGCATAAAATATTATTTGCTCATGGCGGGGTGGTTTCAAAAAATCCTAAAGAAGCTTTGTTGCATGTAAAATCAAAATTAAAAAGTTATCCACCTCACAAATTCAGGAAAATGAAGTGGTTTACAAATATGAATAAAGCAATTAAGAATTATGAAGAGTAATGAGTTATTTTTCTGATCTTCTAAAGAAAGTGTGTTTAAACCTGATTCGGTAGATATGTTTGTCAGGACTCAGATTTTTTATTCCCTCACCTTCCCTTTGAACTAAAAAATTGAATTCAATCGTTATACTTCTATTCAAAACCAATGCTGTGCCAACAATAATTCTGTCTCTTTCAATGAAATAATCATTTTGATGAAATGTGTGGAATATTTCATATTCAAAAGGTATATTTAAACTAACCGATCCGGAAGAGTTTTCCCAGATCTCAAATTCACCTCCTAACTGATATCTGAAACGGGCAGATTTATTAAAATTTTCATCTGCAAATTTATTAGATATATACTGTTCTTCGAGTCTGAAGAAATGTTTTAAATCAAAAATAACTGTTCTGGGCCAAAACAATTTCACACCCTGCCAGGGCCTTATCTCAATACTGCTTATACCTTCCTTATTACCAAACTTATAGTTGTTTCCAATTCCTCCCATCAGTTGAATTCGGCTGTTTAATAAGTATTTTACAGAAGGACGTATTCCTATAGTTTTACTTTCCCCAATTCTGAAAGTTGCATCTCCATAGACTATAAATTTGGGAGTTATGTAGTGATTGTGGATATAATCATTCCACAATTCATTACTGACCTGAGAAAAGCCAATCAGGGGACTTAATAAAAATAATATTATTGAAAACCGATTTTTCATTGTCAATGTTTTACGGGTTTTTCCCCAACAGGAAGGTTTTCTTTATTTCATTATACTAATTCTTTTTCTTCAAAAGGAATGTCTACACTATAAATTTCGGTAAAAAGTTTAGCCAATGTACTTTTATATTCTTCCAGATCGTTTTCTTTTATTGATAATGTATGGCCTTTTTCGTCAGATAACATTAATAAATTCTTTTCAACTTTCTTCAAAGCAATAACTCCGGCTGTTATTTCCTGGTTTGCTAATGATTTTTTCTTCATCTCCTGAAATATCATTAAAGCATAGGCCATCACCTGTAGAGCTTTTGGTTTTCCTTCATCTTCGGTTATATCACCAAATGATGAGACTTTCAATTCTTTTGTGTCTACTTTTCCTGTTTTATAATCCAGTACTCTGATAACTCCGTCAAGCTGATCTACCCTGTCGATGTATCCAAAAATCTTTACATTTTTATTTAGCTCCTTTACAAATATCTCAGCTGTCATCTGTTTTTCAAGACCAATTATTTTCAGTTGAGATCCTTTTGACAATAATTTGATTTCGCTTTTCAGGAAATTATTTACAAATTCTTCGGCAACCTTATTAATTAATAGATTTTTCCCATGATCTATATCCCCGTTTTTATACAGTTTCAAGAATTTTTCTATTGTCAGATCTTTTACAAGTGGAATCATATTTTCAACATCTTCCACTTTTATAAACTTACCAATAAATGGTTGATATAAGTCTTCTAAAACTTCATGAACAACATTACCGAGAGTATTATATCCCGCAATTTCTTCAACATCATCCTGCTCTACTAATTTAAGGACTTTTTGGTAATAAAAGTCAAGAGGATTTCTCATATACATAGAAAGTGCCGATGGAGAGTATCCTTTTTCACCTAATTCATTCAACCTTTCTAAAATATTTTGGTTTTTATTAATCCTGATATTCCTATTTTGGTTGATTGAAGGCTTTCCTGCTAATATGTATTCTTCAATATTTGTGTTCTTTCCGCTTTCATGGATAAGTTGAGTAATAAAGCGGCTTTTTTCACCGGAACCAAAATCATCGGCTTCGGTGTTGTATAGTAAGTAAATGTTTTTAGCTCTCTGAATTAACCTGTAGAAGTGATATGCATATATGGCATCCTTTTCCTGATAGGTAGGTAAACCGGCTTCCAGTTTAATGTCGTAGGGAATAAATGAATTTTGAGTGTTTCCCGATGGTAAAATACCTTCGTTTGCCGAACTCAGGATTACAGTTTCAAAATCCAGTACGCGGGTTTCCAGCATACCCATCAGTTGCAAACCAAGTAAAGGTTCACCCTTAAAAGATATTGTTTCGGAACTGAGGATTTGGTTAAAAAAAGAACTTAATACTTTAAGCTCCGTGATATAAGGAAACTTTTTAGTAAGACTTGACAGTTGGTTAAATATCTGGGAAAACCTGAACAGATACTCCAGTTCTAATTTATAGTTATTGGCGTCTGCAACATAAAATTCCTTCAATTTTATTATGATGTCGATACATGCCTGAATAGCATTATCAGTACTGTTATTCCAGTTTTTGAATATTATCTTTAAAATAGGATTTGAATTTATTTTTAACAGATCTTTTTCTCCTATAAAAACCAGATTGTTAGTGTTTATTTCATTAATTATTTTGTCAGAGGTTTTATTTTCTTCAGATAGAAAAGTTTTTATGATCGGATGCTTTAGAATTGCTATTAAATCCTGATGATAGAATGGTTTGTCACTTTTTGTTCTGTTCAGTTTAACTACCTTATCCTGTAGCTTGAATACCAGCTCAAACAGACCTGCCAGTGGTGTGTTTATTATAGGGTACCCCATCGTGATATTAATGTTGTCAACAACCTCTGATAGAGAGTTTAGTGTAGGTAAAAGCAGGTTTTCTTCGGCTAAAACCAGTGCGGTAGATCTGAATTTGTCTTTTGGGTTTTCTTTTGCGGAGATTTCATCTAATATCTGACCGGCAGCCTTTGCCTGCCCCACCATTTTAGGAACACCAATTATTTTTATGTTTTTTTCACCCTTTAAATTATCCTGAATCCAATTAAAGTTGTTTGACTCAAAGAATTTCCACTTGTTATATTTTCTTAAAAATATGCCTGCTTCCTGAAGCTCATTTTCAAAATAGTACTTGTCTGCATCCCAATAAATTTTAGCTCTTTTGTTTTCCAGTAATGTGCTAATTAAATTTTCTTCTGCTTTATTCAAAGCGTTGAACCCAACAAGATGAATTGTTTTGTCTGAAGGAAGCTCTTTCAGGTATTCAAGTATATTTTCACTGGCATATCTAAATGCCATCCCCTGATATGCCTGACCTTGTTTTGTGAGTTTATTTCTGAGTGCGTTATAGTATATCTCCAGGCGATTCCAAAACCTTAAAAAATTATTAATTAGCTCGGTAGGTTTGTCCGGCGTCCAGCTTTCGATTTTTTTAGCATCTCTTAGATTGGAGAACAGATTTTCTGAATTGATTAAATAACGGTCAATTTCGTTGAAATCGTAGAGAGCCATAGTGGCCCATTTACTAAACTTATCGAACGAATCCGGATTGCTGTCTATATTATTCTCAAGGTAGACTTCGTAAAAATTGAATAACAGATTAATATTATCAATAATCTTGTATCCGCTGATTTCAGTAACCAAATCTTCAATTGTCATAATACGGGGTGCCCATGTAGGCTGTTGTATTTGACGATTTAATTCGTCCTTGAAAAATACACCTGCACGTTTTGAAGGAAGAATTATTATATGATCTTCAATTTTATTGTCTAACTTTAATATACTGTTTACGGCCTGAGAAATAAAGCTTTGCATCTTTTTGGAATAGATAATATTTATTTTATAAATATAGTGTTATTCACCGATAGGAGAGTAGTATTAGTAAATAAGTAATATAAAGTTGTTGAGTGTATAAAAATTACTATATTTGTAAAATACAGGTCGAAAAAAACGTAATCCCTTAATAAAAGGGGTTTTTTTTCGGCTGTTTTGTTATTTAAAAAAAGTGCATTATGTCACAAATATCATATTATACAGAAGAAGGTTTACAGAACCTAAAAGCTGAGTTAGATCAATTAAGAAATATTGAGAGACCTCGTATTACCCAACAGATTGCCGAAGCAAGAGATAAAGGAGATTTATCTGAAAATGCGGAGTACGATGCTGCAAAGGAAGCTCAGGGTTTGCTTGAGCTGAGAATATCAAAGATGGAAGATGCTCTTTCTAATGCAAGGTTAATTGATGAGTCTCAATTGGATACCTCAAAGGTTCTTATTCTTTCTATAGTAAAGATTAAAAATAAGAATAACGGGGCTGTCATGACTTATACTTTGGTAGCAGAGAATGAAGCTGACCTTAAAAAAGGGAAGATATCTGTTAATTCACCAATAGCTAAAGGGTTGTTAGGAAAAGAGGTTGGAGATCTTGCAGAAATTGATGTTCCAAATGGAACAATGGAGTTCGAGATTGTAGAAATTTCCCGTTAAATAAGATTTTCGATATTAAAGAATTGAAATCCTTCTCTAAATAGAGAGGGATTTTTTATTTTTACTGTATGTTGCGTAGATATTGAACACAGTCCAAAATATATTGATGGTACAATAGGTACTTGGGATTTTGTAGTGCAAAATCGCTTTTTAAGCAATGATATATTAAAACAGAATCAGTTTATCTTAATTTTTTGAGTCATGGCATCAATTTTCACAAAAATTATAGAAGGAGAAATACCATCTTATAAAGTTATAGAAGATGACAAACATTTTGCATTTCTGGATATTTTTCCGGTAGCAAAAGGACATACACTGGTAATTCCAAAACACGAAGTAGACAACCTTTTTGATTTGCCGGAAGAGGAGTATCAGGAATTGTTAATGTTTGCAAGAAAAGTAGCCAAAGGGCTGGAAAAGGCTGTTCCTTGTAACAGAGTTGGAGTTACTGTTATTGGGTTAGACGTAGCTCATGCCCATATACACCTTATACCAATTAATTCGATTTCGGATATGAGTTTCGAAAAAGAGAAGCTCAAGTTTTCTGAGGAGGAATTTAGAAATATTGCCGGGCTTATAAACCGGAATATTGAGGGCTAAATTAATTTGCAATTACTGCTAAACCGGCATATGAGATTTTTTTTGTCGGTATATATAAACCTGTTTTTAAAATATTTATTTATGCAGGTTTATGGCTATTGTTGTACCTTTTTCCAGTTCTGACTGCAGTACAAATATTCTTCCGTGGTGATATTTTTCTATTATTCTCTTGGCAAGAGAAAGACCTAATCCCCAACCTCGTTTTTTTGTGGTAAACCCGGGTTCGAAAACAGTTCTGAATTGTGATTTGGCAATTCCTTTACCTGTATCTTCAACCTGAATTTGTATATAATTACTTTTTTCGATTACCCTGACCGATATATCGCCTTTTCCCTGCATAGCATCAATTGAATTTTTGATGAGGTTTTCTAATACCCAGCTAAGCAACTGTTCATTAAAAGGAATTTGATAATCATCATCAAGTTGAGCTTCAAATGAAAAATGAGTATATTTTGAAGATCTGGATTTAAGGTAGTTATATGAGGCTTTTGTTACCTGTACAATCTTTCCTGCTTTTAATTCCGGTACAGAACCAATTTTGGAAAAACGTTCGGCGATAGTTTTTAAACGGTCAACATCCCTTTCTATTTCTATTATCGGTGTTTGGTCTATTTTTTCAAATTTCAATAATTCTGTCCATCCCATAAGCGAAGACAAGGGAGTGCCTATCTGATGGGCAGTTTCTTTAGCCATAGCTGCCCAAAGTAAACTCTGCTCTGAATGTTTTGTAGATCGGAAAGCCCAAAGAGTTAGTAATCCGAAAAAACTCAATAGAATCAGCATGCCTATGGGGTAGTATTCGAGTTGATTTAGTATTGTAGAATTTTTATAGAATACGTATTCTCTTCGTTGATCCGGAAAATCTATGATAATCGGAGGATGCTCCTCTTTCATGTTTTCCAGCAAATTATATAAATATGTAGAGTCGGATGACTGAGATTCATTAATGTTTTTGATGATTTTTATCTTACCATTTTCATATGTGTTGATAATTGGAATGGTATTGTTTTTGGCAAGTACATCTGTGAGGAAGGAAACGTCCTGATCTAAATCACTGGTTATAGTTATCTGCTTCATCGCTGAAGCCCATATTTCCATTTTACTCTGTTCTTCCTGTTTAAACTGAGCGACAAATCTATTAGTGTAGAATAAAATTAGCGAAACAATTGAAAAGGCAAATAACAGGCCTATCCATTTTCCAATACTTTTTGTTCTGTATATATTCATTAGCTATTGACTATTGAAACAAATTTAATAGATATATTGTTAATATATGTTGTATCAAAGATAAATATCTGCATATTATATTTCCGGGAAATACCACGGCATACTACTACTATTTGTATAACTGTAAATGTCTAAAAATATTTGATAAGATATAAAAATTGAAATAAATCCAAAATGTTGAAAAATTTGCAAAAGAAAATGTTGAATTAAAAAAAATAATAAGCAAATTTGCAACAGTTGAATAAATATTAAAATAATACACATTAGCAGTGAGTTATATTGCAGAATGATAAATTTGAGGAGCTAAATGTGTACTTAAGTTGAATCTAATTAAGTAATAATAAAAATGGAAGTAACAGGTAGAATTAAAGTAATCGGAGAAACACAAACTTTCGGAGCAAATGGTTTTAGAAAACGTGAGTTAGTTGTTGAAACATTTGATCAGTACCCACAATCTATCATGATTGAGTTTGTTCAGGATAATGTAAACATGCTTGATCAATATCAAACAGGGCAGGAAGTAAGAGTATTCATTAATTTAAGAGGACGTGAGTGGGTTAATCCGGAAGGAGTAACAAAATACTTTAACTCTATACAAGGTTGGAGATTAGAGGCTTATCAGCAACAACAGGCTGCTCCACAACAAGGAGGATATCCTCCACAGCAAGCTGCTCCTCAACAAGGTGGTGCTTCTGCATCAACTCCTGAAGTAGGTGGTGGAAACAGCGATGATGATCTTCCATTCTAAGAAATAGAATTTGAAATATTCTGAAAATGGCTCTTATTTTTATAAGAGCCATTTTTTATATGATGATATTTTTAAAACTGTTATTTATTTATTACCTGTTCAATAATCTTCGGGAAATTATCATATTCCAGATCATGGATTTTAGAAGCGACATCATCGGGTGTGTCTTCAGGTAATACAGGTATTGTAGCCTGAAAGATTATTTGACCTTCATCGTAATTTTCATTTACATAATGAATAGTAATACCTGATTCCTCTTCTTTATTTTCAACAACAGCATTATGAACATTCATGCCGTACATTCCTTTGCCACCATATTTTGGCAGTAATGCAGGATGGATGTTAACTATTTTATTTGGGAAAGCTTCTGTTAAGTAATCAGGAACTTTTAATAAGAAACCAGCTAAAACAATAAAGTCAATTCTGTATTCTAATAGTTTTTCAAGAACTATTTCTGTGTTCTGTAACTCTTTGTTAGAGAAAACAAATGAGTCTATTTTTAGGTTTTCAGCCCTTTCTAATACATATGCATCAGCTTTATTGGCTAGAATTAGGGATATGTCAATATTTGGATTGTTCCGGAAGTACTCAGCAATATTTTGTGCATTTGACCCTGAACCTGAAGCAAAAATAGCAATGCGTGTCATAGTAAATTAAATTTTGGCAAAGATAAATTTTAATAAGCTGAAATTGCAAATAACGAAGTTTAAAAAACTGATGTGTAGAATTAATTACCCCAGACCAACATCAAGTATCATCATCAAAATAAACCCGCCAATCAGCCCTAAGGTAGAAGTATCGGTGTATTTATCTCTTTGAGATTCAGGTATAACTTCTTCAACAACTACGTAAACCATCGCTCCTGCTGCAAAAGAAAGTGCGTAGGGCAATATTGGCTGTGCATAGATAACTGCCAGTGCACCTACCACCCCGGCAATAGGTTCAACAATTCCTGATAATTGTCCAAACCAAAAGCTTTTAAACTTACTTACACCCTGTCTTCTTAACGGTAGTGATACTGCTGTTCCTTCAGGGAAATTTTGAATACCAATTCCAATAGCCAACACAATTGCCGCAGATAAACTTGCACCTTCAAATCCGGCTCCAATTGCTCCAAATGCAACTCCCACAGCCAAACCTTCAGGGATATTATGCAAAGTGATAGCCATTACGAGTAGTGTGGTTTTGTGCCAATTGGTTTTTACACCTTCCTTTTCACTTTCTTCAAAATTTATATGGAGGTGTGGAACATACCTGTCTAATGCAAACAAAAAAAGTGCTCCGGTGGCAAATCCAACAGCAGGGGGGAACCATGGAATTTCGCCTAATTCCTCACTCATTTCAATTGCCGGCATAAGTAAAGACCAGAAACTCGCAGCCAACATTACACCACCGGTAAAACCTAACATGCCATCGAAATATTTTCGTTTAATATCGCCAATAAAAAATACTAACGAAGCGCCCAGGGCTGTAATTGCCCATGTGAAAACAGTAGCTAAAAAAGCCTGAAGTATCGGGTCCTGATCGATAAACCAATCCTGAATATTTAGAAACATAATTCAATTGCTTTGTTTTAAATGCCAAAATTCTTCATCTTGCATTGTAATATCAAATATATGATTATGAATGGATATGTAAATGCTATCTCTATAAATAATAACTCTATAGCTATTATAGAATTTTATCATCCTAAAAGTAATTCATTGCCTAGTGAGCTGTTGCATAAGTTGGAAGATGAAATTTATAAAGCCGGTAAGGATGTAAATATTAAAGCGATATTGATTAGAAGTGCCGGGGAAAAAGCATTTTGTGCCGGAGCATTTTTCGATGAACTATTAAGAGTTGATGATGAAGAGTCGGGCAGAGTGTTTTTTAGTGGTTTTGCTGGGGTTATTAATGCTATACGTAAAGTTCCAAAATTTGTAATTGGAGAGGTTCAAGGGAAAGCAGTAGGAGGAGGAGTAGGACTTGCCTGTGCATTCGATTATTGTTTTGCCACTTCTGATGCTTCGGTAAAACTTAGTGAATTGTCTATAGGAATAGGGCCATTTGTTATTGCTCCCGCTTTGGAGAGAAAAATTGGAGTAGCTGCACTTTCTGAATTATCAATAGATGCAAAAAACTGGAGAGATGCTTCATGGGCATTGGAAAAAGGAATGTTCTACCGGGTTTATAACTCAAGAGTTGAGATGCAAAAAGCCAGTGAAGAACTTATGGAGTCGATGTCGGGATATAGCAGTGATGCCATAGCAGAGATGAAAAAAGTTCTTTGGCATGGATGCGATAACTGGGACGAGTTATTGGAAGAAAATGCAAAGGTTAGTGGAAAATTAGTATTGTCTGATTTTACTAAAAAGGCTTTATCAGATTTCAAAAAGTAGCAAATCTGTATTGTATAAAAATAAAAGCCGACTCATAGAATAATCTATGAGTCGGCAAAACCTAAATATTACAATAAAAAACTACAACTTTTCTTATTCAAAACTTAACTATAACAAAGATAACTAATTATATTATACTTTGAAAATTTATACGTATGGAATTGTTTTGCAGCAAATTCACATCTTAAATCATTTGTATGTTATTAGAATATAATTTTTAAATACCTGAGTATCAGCTTTCTTTACATTAAAAGAGGTGAGAAAATGTTGACCAATACAGTTAAAAGATATTAGATATTTTGTACCTTATAAAGGTATGGTATTTATTATATAACACTGGTATTGTGAGGAGAGGTTTGATATATTTTGTGGCTTTATTGTTGTTTTCTTTTTTGCTTTCATGCGAGAAGGAAGATGAAAGTTATAATATTGAGAACTGTAAAATTGATTATTATTCCATTTATAAAAATAATGAAGAAGTTGTAGAGGTAGTATTTGAGTATAACAGTGTTCTGGAAAAAATATTGGTTGATTATTATAAATCTACGCTTTTGGAGATTATTGTAGTAAATGAAAGTGGTAGAGTAAATACTTTGATATATTCTTATGGAGATGAGAGAACTTTTTTGGAAGTTGTGGAATATGAAGGTGATCGTATTTCTAAACTTACACGGAATTATTATGTAAAAACATCCTTCAAAAAAGAGGCAAATGAAGATGAGTTTATCAGCTCGGAGAGCTTTTCTTTTTTTTATGATGGAGATGAAATTATTGGAGCCAATTATTTTGTAAACGTAAACAGTTCCTTAGAGTTACAAACTATTATTGAGATAACCCGGGATGGCGATAATATTTCCACATGGACAGAATTAAATGCTAATAAAGAATTAGAAAGAAAATATACTTTTGTGTACGATAAAAAATCAAACCCTTTTAAAGGAATGATGATTTCGGAAGTTAGCCCTTATATTTATTTTAAATCCTCACATATATTGAATTACTTCAATTCAAATAATCTTAGATATGTTGAACTTACTGATGCTGATGGAAATAATATAGCATCTGTAACAAACAATATTCAGTATAATAATTCATCACTGGTCAATTATATATCGTCAGAAGGTGATGGAAACTATTCCGATGCAGGTTACACTATAAATCTTTTGTATACTTGTAGATAATTAATGGTTAAAATGTAAATGCATTGAATAAAGTAGTAGTAAAATACAAAAGCGGGCACGAGAAAGAAATTAATACAAAACTTAGTGATGATGCTAAAATTATTAAATTCCTGAAAATTACTGGTGACTGGAGTGATGATGTTCTTAGTTTTGAAGTGATTGAAGATATTAAGTCTGCATACTGTAACTACCAAAATCTCGGAAATGAATCTGTTTAGCCCTACCATAAGTAACACTGTACCATCACAGACTTAAATATAGCACAGAACGAGAAAGATCAGGCCATACGGTCATATTTTAAGAGACTCCAATCTTATTGGAGAGCATATTATACTATCAGAAAACTTACATTATACGATTTTAGAAAGGGAGAGAAAATCGAATTAAAAATGCCTGAGTTTTAGTTTTGCTGTTCGGAAATATTATTAAAAAATAGAATTCTCTGCGTAAGTTGTAAACAATTCAAGAGCTTTAATTCCTGCCAGTGAATTACCTTTTTTATCCAATCCCGGCGACCAAACGGAAACTGTAAGTTCTCCGGGTACTACTGCAACAATCCCTCCGCCAACTCCACTTTTTGCAGGCAGGCCAACGCGGTAAGCAACATCGCCAACAGCATCATATGTTCCACAGGTGAGCATTAATGCATTTATCCTTTTGGCACGACTTACACTTATAATTCTTTCTCCGGTTTTTGGATTTACACCATGGTTGGTTAGAAAGGCAAAAGTATCGCAAAGTTGTTCGCAATTCATTTCAATTGAACATTGGTGATAGTAAGTGTCTAAAACTTCATCAACAGAATTATTAATGTTATCGAAATCTTTCATCAGGTTTACTAATGAAGCATTCCTATAACCGGCTCCGGCTTCTGAGCGTGCTATCTTTTCGTTAAATTCTATGCCTTTATCACCGGAAAGGTTTTTAATGAATTTTAAAAAATCTTTTTTTGGATAGTTAAGATTAGTGTACATCTGATCGGTAGTAACCAGTGCTCCGGCATTTATAAACGGGTTTCGTGGAATACCGTTTTCGTATTCTAACTGCACTAAGGAGTTGAAAGGAGTACCTGATGGTTCTTTTCCGCATCTTGTTTTTAAAAAATCATCAGTATCTCTTATTACGGTGGTTAAGGATAAAACTTTTGATATACTTTGAATAGAAAACAGCTCATCGGCATCGCCTTTACTGAATACAGTACCATCCAGTAACTTAACAACCATTCCAAACTTATTATTGTCTTTTTTTGCTAAAGCAGGAATGTAGTCTGCCACTTTCCCCTTTCCAAGTAAAGGCTGAATTTCGTCATAGATACGATCCAAAATTGCTTGATAATCTGTCATCACGTATAGTTTTTTGCAATGGTAAATTAACAAAAAAATGAGCTGAAAAATACATGATATTTTTCAGCTCATTTTATATAGTACATTTTTAAGTGCTTTGATTACTTGAATATAATCATTAGCCCATATGGTTCCATCCCTGTGCTTTAAGGGGGATTGATTCTCCTGCCCTGGAAACAAGATTTGCCCCCGAAGAAGCATTCGTCATGTGTCCTATTACCGTTAAGTTTGGATTGGCTTTTATTTTGTCGAAATCTTTAATTGAAACCGTGAATAGAAGCTCATAATCTTCACCTCCACTCAAAGCTACAGTTGTAGTGTCGAGTTTAAATTCTTCGCAAACCGAAATTACAGTTGGATCTAAGGGTATTTTCTCTTCGAAAAGATTACATCCCACTTCCGATTGTTTGCATAAGTGAAGTATTTCGGATGATAATCCATCAGAAATATCTATCATTGAAGTTGGCTGAACTCCCAATTCATTTAAAATTGTTACGATATCTTTTCTGGCTTCCGGTTTTAGCTGACGTTCCATTATATAATCGTAACCCGATAAATCAGGCTGCGAATTTGGATTTACCTTATATACTTCTTTCTCACGTTCCAAAACCTGAAGTCCCATAAAAGCTCCTCCTAAATCTCCGGATACTACCAGTAGATCGCTCTCTTTAGCTCCATTTCGTTTTACGGCTTTGTCTTTGTCAACTTCACCAATTACTGCAATTGAAATAACTAAACCTGAATTAGAACTTGTTGTATCGCCTCCTACAAGGTCAACATTGTAAAGCTTACAAGCCAGTCTCATCCCCTCGTAAAGCTCTTCAACGGCTTCAACCGGAAAACGATTCGACAGAGCTATAGAAACAGTTACCTGTGTGGCCTTACCCATCATTGAATATACATCCGATAAGTTTACCATTATAGATTTATATCCAAGATGTTTCAAAGGTACGTATGACAGGTCGAAATGAACATTTTCTATCAATATGTCGGTCGATATCAATGTTTGTTTATTGCCGAACTCCAAAATGGCACAATCGTCACCAACACCATATATTGTTGAGTCGTTTTTTAACTCAATATTCTTAGTCAGGTGCTCGATTAGTCCGAATTCTCCCAACTCGGATATTGGAGTGCGTTGTGGTTGTTTATCTTCAATCATGCCGCAAAGGTAAAAAATTAGTACTTACATGTTAGTATTAAGTACTTAGATGTTTATACTTAAGATTGAACTGTTTTGGGCGTATCCTTTTGGCCTTAAGGATTATCTCCGGGCTCCCCTTTCCCGGTTTCTCTTGTCGACTGTTTTCGGGAATATTATTCATGGCCAAAAGGTCGGGCTTTCGCCTGTATCTTTTTACAAGTA
>JBDLJM010000063.1 GCA_039714315.1 Bacteroidota bacterium
AAAGTTATACTTTGTTAAACAGATATTTATTTATATATTTGCACCCGCTTACGGAGAAGTGAGTGTATATTATTGAAATAAAGTAGTATTATATTATAAACGACCCGGGAGGGAAGTAAAAATTATTGAGAGATGAAAAGAACGTTCCAACCATCGAACAGAAAAAGAAGAAACAAGCACGGTTTCAGAGAAAGAATGTCTTCTGCCAGTGGTAGAAAAGTTTTAGCTAGAAGAAGAGCTAAAGGTAGAGCTAAAGCATCAGTATCGAGTGAAGGTCGTCACAAAAGATAAGATGGATTTAGGTAAAAAAATATAAAAGGTGTTGTACTTTAAGTTCAACGCCTTTTTTTATATCTGGTAAATAAATTATCCGTAAATTTCAGATTTTTAAACAATTAGACGTTAACAATTAGAATTTCCTACAAAATGCCAAGAAGAGAAGAGATAAAATCGGTTTTAATTATTGGAAGTGGTCCGATCATTATCGGGCAGGCAGCAGAATTTGATTATTCAGGTTCCCAAGCGGCACGTTCATTGCGCGAAGAAGGTATTGAAGTTACATTAATAAACTCAAATCCGGCTACAATTATGACAGATCCTGTGGTTGCAGATAATATTTATCTAAAACCACTAACGACAAAATCTATTGAGGAGATTCTTCAAAAGCACGACATTGATGCAGTACTTCCAACTATGGGGGGACAAACTGCATTGAACCTTGCTATTGAAGCCCAGGATAAAGGCATTTGGGAAGAATACGGAGTAAATATGATTGGTGTTGACATCGATGCCATCAATATCACCGAAGACCGTGAGTTGTTCCGTAAACTTATGATAGAACTTGGTGTTGGTGTAGCTCCATCCAAAATTGCCACTTCATACCTGGAAGGAAAAGAAATAGCACAGGAATTTGGATTCCCCTTAGTAATTCGTCCGTCTTTTACACTTGGTGGATCAGGAGCATCTATCGTTTACAAAGAAGAAGATTACGACGAGCTGCTTACAAGAGGTTTGGAAGCTTCGCCTATCCACGAAGTTCTTATAGACAAAGCTTTACTTGGCTGGAAAGAGTACGAATTAGAGTTATTGAGAGACAACAACGATAATGTAATTATCATTACTACTATCGAAAACATGGATCCTATGGGAATCCATACAGGTGATTCTATTACTGTTGCTCCTGCAATGACACTTTCTGATAAAACTTATCAGAGAATGCGTGATGAGGCAATAAAAATGATGCGGGGAATTGGAAACTTTGCCGGTGGATGTAACGTTCAGTTTGCAGTAAGTCCTGATGAAAAAGAAGATATTATTTCTATCGAAATTAACCCTCGTGTTTCCCGTTCATCTGCATTGGCATCGAAAGCAACAGGATATCCTATTGCAAAAATAGCTTCAAAACTGGCAATTGGCTATAATCTTGATGAACTGGATAATCAAATTACAAAATCAACATCAGCTCTGTTCGAACCAACTCTTGATTATGTAATTGTAAAAATTCCTCGTTGGAATTTCGATAAATTCGAAGGTTCTGAAAGAACTTTAGGTTTACAAATGAAATCTGTTGGAGAAGTAATGGCTATTGGTCGTTCTTTCCAGGAGGCCCTACAGAAAGCCACTCAGTCTCTTGAAATTAGCAGAAACGGACTTGGAGCCGACGGGAAAGGTTCTACCCGACAAGATGTTATTATCGAAAAACTTGAAAACCCAAGTTGGGATAGAGTTTTCGCATTATACGATGCTATTCAGGCAGGTATTTCAATAAGAAAAATACACGAAATAACAAAAATAGACACTTGGTTCCTTCGTCAGATCGAAGAGATGCACCTGCTTCAAAAAGAAGTTGGCAGTTATACTCTTGATACCGTTCCAAAGGACTTGTTATTAAAAGCAAAACAAGCAGGTTTTGCCGACAGACAAATTGGTTACCTTGTTGGAGAACTTGAAAGCAAGGTTCACATCAAGCGCGAAGAAATGGGAGTTAAACGTGTCTTCAAACTTGTTGATACATGTGCTGCAGAATTCGAAGCAGTAACACCATACTACTATTCTACTTTCGAAGAAGAATTGGAAACTATCGATGGTATCCGATATGCCGAAAACGAAAGTGTAAAAAGTGACAAGAAAAAAATAGTTGTTCTTGGTTCCGGACCAAACCGTATTGGGCAGGGTATTGAATTTGACTACTGTTGTGTGCACGGAGTTTTGGCTGCAAAAGAATCTGAATACGAAACTATCATGATTAACTGTAATCCTGAAACTGTTTCCACTGATTTTGACACAGCCGACAAATTGTATTTCGAACCTGTTTTCTGGGAGCACATCTACGACATTATAAAGCACGAACAACCGGAAGGAGTAATAGTTCAGCTCGGTGGACAAACAGCATTGAAACTTGCCGAAAAACTTGAGCGCTTTGGTATTCCAATTATCGGTACAAGTTATGAAGCATTGGATTTAGCCGAAGACAGAGGGCGTTTCTCTAGTTTATTGAGAGACTTAAAAATTCCTTATCCTCAATTCACTACAATAGAAACTGCTGAAGAAGCTGTTGAGGCTGCTAAGGATCTTGATTATCCTATCTTAGTTCGTCCATCATATGTACTTGGAGGCCAGGGAATGAAAATTGTTATTAACGAAGATGAGCTGGAGCAACATGTTGTTGAACTAAACCGCCATATTCCGGGAAATAAAATCCTTCTTGACCACTACCTCGATGGAGCAATCGAAGCCGAAGCAGATGCTATTTGCGATGGCAAAGATGTTTATATAATAGGAATAATGGAACACATTGAGCCCGCAGGAATTCACTCCGGTGATTCCAACTCAGTACTTCCTCCATTTAACCTTGGCGAATTTGTAATGCAACAAATAAAAGACCACACAAAAAATATTGCCATAGCATTAAAAACTGTTGGTCTGATCAATGTTCAGTTTGCAATAAAAGATGATATAGTTTACATCATCGAGGCAAACCCAAGAGCATCACGTACAGTTCCGTTTATAGCAAAAGCTTATGGCGAACCTTATGTAAACTACGCTACTCAGGTAATGTTAGGCGAGAAAAAAGTTAAAGATTTTAATTTCAATCCAAAATTAGATGGATTTGCGATTAAACAACCTGTTTTCTCCTTCGATAAATTCCCTAAAGTAAACAAAAACTTAGGTCCTGAAATGCGTTCAACAGGAGAAGGTATCCTATTCATCGACAATTTAAAAGATGACACTTTCTACGAAATCTATTCTCGTAGAAAAATGTACCTGAAACGATAAGTTTTATACATATTATATACAAATCACCTTCTTACATAAGAGGGTGATTTTTTTTATGCATATTTGGCGAGCATAACGTACTATCTTAATACCAACTCAAACTTTGCCCCCTTCGGCGTAGCTCAGGGTAAACTTTTAACTTTAGCTCGCTGAAATGTATTCACTGAGCATCAAGAATATAATATTATGCCAGCGAAGTAACCTCCTTAGCTCACTGGCTCTTTTATTCTTAGCCACTCATCGGCTAAGCCGAGACACAGTGTTCGCTGAATTTCATTTCGTCGGTTTGACCTTCTAACTTTAAACCTAAATTAATCCACAACAACTGTAACAATTTCTTTCAGATAACAATCTGTTAGAACAGGTGAAAAAATATTTTATCACTTTATAGGGTTTCAATCAACTATTTACAACAAATATTTCCACACCCGACAATCGCTAAGACATTGATTTACTTATCGTTAAAATCACACATATATACTATTGATTTACCAACAAAACAATAAATCAACCCGTTTCACACTAACAACAATACTTACAGTATATTTTTTTTACCATATCCTCAGTTTCACATTAAAATACATTAAACATTGTAAATACAGTTTCGCTTTCATTTTATTATAATTTAGTACATTTACATAGAATCAATTCTAACCAAACATAAACAACCAGATGTCTAAAGTTATAGGAGCCATTGTCGTTGATATTGACAAGTGCAAGGGGTGTGAACTTTGTGTTGATGCATGTCCGACGAATGTAATCGACATGACCAAAGAGGTAAATATAAAAGGCTATGCTTATGCCTTTATGTTAAACCCTGAGGCATGTACAGGATGTACGCATTGTGCCACGGTTTGTCCTGATGGAGTAATTACCGTATATAGAACTAAAAAGGCATCTGCCTAGTATTATTAAAATTTTATTAAGACATGGCAGAAGTTAAATTAATGAAAGGAAACGAGGCGTTTGCCGAAGCAGCAATACGCGTCGGTGCCGATGCATATTTCGGATATCCTATTACCCCCCAATCAGAGGTAATAGAATACCTGATGACCGAACAACCACACTTGCGCACAGGGATGGTTGTGTTACAGGCCGAAAGTGAAATTGCAGCAATAAACATGGTTTACGGTGCTGCAGGAGCCGGAAAAAAAGTGTTAACCTCATCTTCAAGTCCCGGTATCAGCCTGAAACTTGAAGGAATTTCTTATATGGCCGGAGCAGAACTGCCGGCAGTTATCTTAAACGTTGTACGTGGAGGACCGGGTCTCGGTACAATTCAACCTTCTCAGGCCGATTATTTTCAGGCTGTAAAAGGTGGCGGACATGGCGATTATAAATTATTGGTATTAGCCCCGTCATCCGTTCAGGAAATGGCCGATTTTGTTGAAGATGCTTTTGAAATGGCATTTAAATACCGTAACCCTGTAATGATTTTATCCGATGGTGTTATTGGTCAAATGATGGAAAAAGTTATTTTTAAAGAACAAAAAGACCGCTGGACAGAAGAAGAAGTAAAAAGCCTCAATGGATCATGGGCCACAACAGGCAAAACTCCTGACAGGGAACGAAACATTATTACTTCTCTCGATCTGGATTCACACCGAATGGAAGATCATAACAAACTCCTTCAGTCTAAATACAAACGTATGGAAGATGAAGAGGTTAGATTTGAAGAGATTATGTGCGATGATGCCGAATACATCATGGTAGCCTATGGTTCAAGTGCCAGAATCGCTCAAAAAACTTTAAGCTTAGCGAGAGAAAAAGGTATTAAAGTTGGACTTTTAAGACCAATTACCCTTTTCCCTTATCCTACGAAGATAATCCGGGAATACACCGATAGAGGTGTAAAAGGGTTCTTAAGTGTTGAGATGAGCGCAGGCCAGATGGTAGAAGATGTAAAACTTGCAGTAAACGGCAAAGCCAAAGTAGAGCATTATGGTCGAAATGGTGGAATTATCCCTACCCCTGCCGAAGTTTTAGAAGCATTAGAAAATCAAATTATTGAGGAGGTACAATGGACTTAAAAGATATAATAAAACCTGAAAATTTGGTTTATACAAAAACCAAAAACATGACCGACAAGGAGTTGTCTTATTGTCCCGGTTGTGGTCATGGTACGGCTCATAGAATCACAATGGAAGTTGTTGAAGAGCTTGACATCACAGAAAAAACCATCGGAGTAGCTCCGGTTGGCTGCTCTGTTTTGGCATACGAATTTATGAATATCGATATGCAACAGGCTGCACACGGTAGAGCCCCTGCCGTGGCAACAGCGCTATCAAGAGTTTTACCCGAAAAAGTAATCTTTACTTATCAGGGCGATGGCGACCTTGCTGCGATTGGTACTTCCGAAACTATTCACGCATGTAACCGTGGTGAAAATATCGTTATAATATTCGTTAATAACGGAATCTATGGTATGACAGGAGGACAAATGGCTCCCACTACCCTAATGGGTATGAAGTCGTCTACTTCGCCATACGGACGTACTTCAGAGCTAAATGGAAATCCTTTAAAAATGACCGAACTGGTTGCTCAGCTCGAAGGTACATATAATGTTTCCCGCCATGCAGTTCATACTGCAAATCACGTACGCAAAGCCAAGAAAGCAATTAAACAGGCTTTTAAAGATGCGATGGATAAAAAAGGGACTCAGTTTGTTGAAATCGTATCAAACTGTAATTCGGGATGGAAAATGACTCCGGTAAAATCTAACGAATGGATGGTCGACAATATGTTCCCGTATTATCCATTGGGGCAGATTAAGAAAAACGGTGTAATCGTAAATAATCAAAACTAGAAAATCATGACAGAAGAAATAATTATAGCTGGTTTTGGTGGACAGGGAGTTTTATCGATGGGAAAAATATTGGCATACTCCGGAATTATGCAGGATCAGGAAGTGAGCTGGATGCCGTCATACGGTCCTGAAATGCGTGGAGGTACGGCAAATGTTACCGTTATAGTAAGCGATGAGAGAATTTCATCACCAATACTTCACGAGTTTGACACTGCTATCATACTCAACCAACAGTCGTTGGATAAATTCGAGAAAGAAGTTAAACCGGGTGGTGTTCTCCTTTACGACCCTAACGGTATAGTAAATCCGCCAACCAGAACAGATATAAATATTTATACTATCGAAGGTGCCAAACTGGCTAAAAATATGGGAAATCCAAAAATTTTCAACATGATTGTTTTTGGTGCTTTCCTAAAAATAAAGCCCGTTGTAAAAGTTGAAAATGTTGTTTTGGGATTGAAAAAATCCCTAAACGTACGTTATCATCACCTAATCCCGTTAAACGAAGATGCCATAGAAATGGGGCAGAACAATGTTGAAGCAGTATTTGCCGTTCAACACTAAATGTATTTCAAAAACCTTTAGGTTCAGCATAGCTAATGCTCTATTAAAATACATTTGTAATAACACACAACAACTTTACACTAATAAAGCCACTCTTAAACATTATATTAAGAGTGGCTTTTCTATTTTGCAACTCACAAACATTGTTAAATTACTCATAAATAATAAGATAATACAAAATGAATTTGTAGATTTAAATTATTAAATAATAAATTAACTCAAAATAATCTTAGTATGAAAATTTTAAAAACACTTGCATTGACTTTGCTTATTGGCTTTAGCCAGACAATTTCTGCACAAACTGCTGATGAAATAATCGACAACTACTGGGAAACGGTAGGCGGTAAAGAAAACTGGGCCAAGGTTGAAGGTACATTAACTAAAGCCAAAACCATGGGACAGGGAATGGAAATACCCCTGGAGATCATTTCGATGAAAGACGGAAAAACTATGGTTACTTTTACATTTCAGGGAAAAGAAGTGAAATCTCAGGTATTCGACGGTGAAGTTCTTTGGGGGCATAACATGATGACCATGGAAGCCGAAAAACAAAATGAAGAGCAAACTAAAATTATGAAGGATGAAACCTTAGATTTTCCAAATGCCTTTATCGACTATAAAAGTAAAGGTTACAAAGTTGAATTGATAGGCAAAGAAACTGTTGAAGGTACAAGTTGTTTCAAAATAAAAATCACAAAAAAACCGGTAATAATCGATGGTAAAGAAGTAGAAAATGCAAGCTTCTATTATTTCGACGATGAAAACTTTGTACCAATTGTTGTAGAAAAAGAAATTCTTACGGGGCAGATGAAAGGCCAGTCTTTCCAAACCGTACTTAGCGACTATCAGGAAGTAGAAGGATTATACTTTCCTTACTCTTCAACCCAAAAACTTAAAGGAACTCCTCAGGGCCAGACTATAACAATCGAATCTATAGAATTAAATCCAAAAGTGGAAGCTTCATTATTTGCTTTCCCCAAAAAAGAAGCAGCGTCAACAGGTACTGCTAAGCCATAATTTAGATGAAGAAGTTAACCGGGATTATTGTTTCAGTAATACTACTTCAAACAATATCATTTTCTCAGGAAAAAGAAATTTCACTAAACGGCGAAGAGCTGTTTGGTGGAATTACTGCACGCCAAATAGGTCCGGCTCTAATGAGTGGACGTATTACCGATATCGAAGGACATCCCAACGATAATAGAATAATCTACGCAGGTACAGCCGGCGGAGGTGTTTGGAAATCGAATGACGGTGGAGCTACTTTTAACTCTATTTTCGATGATTATGTACAATCTATTGGAACTGTAAAAGTGGATCCGGGCCAACCCGATAAAGTTATCTGGGTTGGTACAGGCGAAACATGGACAAGAAACAGTGTTTCTGTTGGTAACGGACTTTACAAAACAGAAGACGGTGGTAGAACATGGAATAAATACGGTTTCGAAAACTCCGACAGAATTAGCGACATACAGATAAACCCAAAAAACTCAAACGAAGTGTATGTTGGAGTACTGGGAGCTCTATGGGGCGATTCTGACGAAAGAGGAGTTTACAAAACTACCGATGGAGGTAAAACATGGGATAAAATCCTTTATGTAAATGAAAAAACGGGATGTTCCGATTTAATAATGGATCCGAATAATCCGGATATTTTATATGCCTCATTTTGGGAATTTCGAAGAACAGCATGGTCTTTCGAATCGGGAGGAACAAACAGTGCACTGTATAAGTCGGTTGACGCGGGAAAAACATGGAATAAAATACACAATGGCTTTCCGGGGGGTAAACTTGGCAGAATAGGATTTGCCCTGGCTCCCTCGAACAGCAATATTCTTTATTCGATTGTAGAATCAAAAGAAGGCAAAGGTCTTTACAGATCGGATGACGGCGGTAAAAACTGGAAACATCTGAACGACGACTTTGAATTAACCGTAAGACCCTTCTATTTTTCAAGAATAGTTATTGACCCTAAAAACCCGGATGTTATACTAAAAGGAGGCTTAATGGGCTCCATTTCAAAAGACGGTGGAAAAACATTTAAATCTATAGGAGGAATGCATGCCGATATCCACGATTATTGGTTCGACATAAACGATTCCGACAGATTTTATGCCGCAACCGACGGTGGTTTCTACAGAACCTGGAGCAAGGGCAACACTATGGAAATTGCAGAAAACATCCCTGTTTCGCAGTTTTACCACATAAGTGTCGATAATGCGGAACCTTATAATATTTACGGTGGCTTACAGGATAACGGATCGTGGTATGGTCCTTCTTCCAGCCCGGGAGGTATTGAGGCCCGCGACTGGAATAGAATTGGATATGGTGACGGATTTAGAGTTTACCGACATCCGGAAAAAGGAATCATCTACTCCGAAATGCAGGGAGCCGATAATATATGGCGATATGATATAAAAAAGGATCAAATAACACAGATTAAACCTTACCCTGCAAAAGGTGATCCAAAATTGCGTTTCAACTGGAACGCTCCAATGGCATTGAGTAAAAACAATCCTGACAGAATTTATACTGCAGCCCAGTTTCTTTATAAATCAGACGATATGGGTGATACCTGGACTAAAATCTCGCCGGATTTAACAACTAATGATAAAAACAAACAGATGCAGGAAGAGTCCGGAGGAATATCAAAAGATAATTCCGGAGCCGAAAATCACTGCACAATATTTACTATAGCCGAATCCGGTCTGGATGAGAATGTTATTTGGGCAGGAACCGACGACGGAAATGTACAGGTGAGTAAAAACGGTGGTAAAAGTTGGGATAACGTAATTAAAAACATCCCCGATTTACCTGCAAATACATGGTGTTACCATATCGAAGCATCCCATTTCGACAAAGCATCGGCTTATGCTGTTTTCGACGGTCATACAACAAACAACAAAAATACTTATGTGTATAAAACTACCGATTACGGTAACACGTGGAAATCGATAGTTACCAACGAAATTGATGGTTTTGCAAGAAATATACAGGAAGATAGTAAAAACGAAAACCTGTTATTCCTCGGAACTGAATTTGGTTTATATATTACCGTAAACGGAGGTGAAAACTGGTCGAAGTTCACTAACAACATGCCTTCGGTTGCTGTTCATCATATCGCTCTTCAGGAGAAAACCAACGACATAGTTATGGGAACTCATGGTAGAGGGATTATAATAATCGACGACATTAGTCCTTTAAGAGAGATAAGCCAGGATGTCTTGTCCGAAAATGTTCATTTCTTTACTCCCAAACCTGCTATAATGAAAGATAAAAGTTCTTTTGGCGGGGGAAGTACCGAAACACAGTTTGTAGGACCAAATGCCAACAGCCAGGCTAAGTTTGTATACTACCTGAAAAAACGACACACTTTCGGTAAGATGAAAATGGAAGTACAAAACCAAAATGGTGAAAAAATAATTGATTTAGCCCCAAGTAAACAAAAAGGCATCAACATGGTTTACTGGAATTATTCTATTAAAATTCCAAAAGTGGCAAAAGGAAAAACTTTCTCATTTGGCGGAATGATGTCCCCAAGAGTCGAAGCCGGCAAATACAAGCTGGTTATGACTAAGGGAAAGAACTCTTACGAACAGGATTTTGAGGTTAAATACGACCCTAAATCTTCGATAAGTGCAGAGGACAGAAGTAAACAGCACGAAGTAAGCATGAAACTCTACGACAAAACCCAAGAGTTGGCTTATATGGTTTATGAAATCGATGCTGTATTAGATAATTACGACAACTACATAAAAGAAGGTAAACTTAACAAAGATAAGTTCTCAAAAATGCTTGAGGAACTTACAACTCTTAAGGAATCGCTTGTAATTACAACGGGCGACAACTATGTAGGATCATCAGAACCTCAGCTTAGAGAAAAACTGGGAGATATTTACAGTACAATTACTTCTAACTACTCTGCTCCTACCTATACTCAGATGCAAAATGTGGATATGGTATTAAACAGGTATTACGAAGCTGAAAAAGACCTGGATAAAATAAAAGAGAAGAGAATTGAAAAATACTACAAATATCTCGACAAAAACTCTTTGGAAAAACCACAGATAAAAAGTTATGACAACTTTCTAAAACAGAGTTAGTAATTTAGTAACATAACTAGTCCTGATAAAACACTCCTGCCTCACAGCGGGAGTGTTTTTTTGTACCAAATAACAAATAGCCTTCAATAATATTTTACTTACTCTTTTCCTCTCAACAAACATATATCCACCTTATTTACTGTAAATCAGTTAATTATATCTCATTTTCATATATAAATATCACTTTATTACAATAAAAAGTTATAAATTTATATAAGAATTTACCTACACTGGTTATTTATGGGTTAACACCCATTTATAGCCAATGCATGTTTATTGAAAAAAAAATTACAGATATATAGTTGGGAATATGCCGAAAAGCCAACTGAATTTTGAAGTAGGTATAATAAAATTAATTCAAAAATGCATTTAGAAACTTTCATTCAAAACTTGTCACAAACTTTTGGCAATATCTTACCCGGTGTTTTGGGAGCGATACTAATACTGATTTTAGGAGTTATTTTTGCCAAAATACTAAAAAAGTTTTTAGCTAAATTACTAAGTAAAACCGGAATGGATAAGCTCATAAAGGACGGCTCCTTCGTACCTTCAAAATTCCTCTCCAAATTAGTTTACTTTTTTGTTATTATCCTTGTATTTATTCTGACTCTTGAGCATCTTGGCATCAGTCAGGTATTAGCTCCGTTGAGAGAAATGCTTAATGAATTCTTCGGTGTAATACCTAATTTAATTGCTGTAGGTATTATTGTTTACGTGGGTTATATATTAGCTAAAATAGTTTCGGAACTGGTAGAGTTAAGCGGAAATACTATCAGATCTTATATTCCTAAGCTAAATATACCTGATGGTATTGACTTAGTAGTTGTTTTAAAGAAAATAGTATTCATATTTATTTTCATACCTATACTTATTATTGCATTCGAAAAATTAAATATTACGGCTATATCTGATCCTGCCACTGATATGCTTGGTAAATTTATCGGCGCAATACCAAAAATAATTTTAGCAACACTTATACTTATAGTAACAGTTATAGGAGGAAAGCTACTAGTGTCGCTACTTCAAAGCTTGCTGGAAAGTTTAAACCTCAATGAAATTGCCGCAAAAATGAATCTGGATTCCGTTCTTGGCAAATCTAATCTTGTAAAGGTAATAAGCAATATTGCATATGCATTTATTATTATAATGGGATTAATGACAGCAGTGGAACAGCTGGAGTTTACACGGCTGTCTAAAACCATTAACATTGTTCTAAACTATGCCGGGAACATAATATTTGGATTAACTATTCTGGCAATTGGAAGCTGGATAGCAAACATTGCGTATAACAACTATACGAAGAAAGATACCGATAAGTTTGTAGGAACAATTATTCGGGTTGCTATAATGTCGGTATTCCTTGCTATTGGTTTAAATGCAATGGGTATTGCAGAAGATATTATAAACCTTGCATTCGGAATATCACTTGGTACTGTGGCATTGACTATAGTACTCTCATTCGGATTAGGAGGAAGAGAAGCCGGTGGAAAATTTATGGACAGGATATTAGATAAGTTTAAATAATACATAGTTGATAAAAAATGAATATTAGCACCCTCAATGAAAATTGAGGGTGTTTTTCTACCTTAATATACACCCGCATAAACAGACAATAATAACCAGGAACACTTCGCCTATCAACTGTTTTTTATTAATAATTATCCCTTAAACACATACCCGTATTAAATACCATAGATTTAGATACAGATTTTAAGGAATGAAATTCTGTATTAAACTTCATAAATAACAAATATATTCTTATAGCTATTTCTAGGGAGAGCCGAAAACATACATACCTGAACTTTAACAAGTTATAGACTTATTGAACGAAGTAATTCGTAGAAATCGAATAACTTTGAATTAACAATGATAATTTTATACGACATGAAGAAAACAATATTAGGCTTAGGTTTTATATCACTGTTTTTGATATTTTCTTTTCAGAATAATTCAAAGACAGATGATAGTAATTTAATAGCTCTTGAAAAAGCGAAACTGACAGGTGATGAAACTATAACTACACCATATGATGAAGTAAAAATCGAACACAACTTCATTACTGATGGTTAGCAGGACATTTATTATCAGGCGAGTATACAGCAAATTGAAAAGATATTACTATACGGTGAAATCCCTGTAAACTGCTATATAATACAGCGCAATAAAGAATGGAGCTATGATGATATAAATTTATAAATATTCCTAAAACAGTAAGTTATGATAATACATCATTTAAGAAGTGCGACTTTTGTAATTGAGAAAGACAATGATTTTATTTTAATCGATCCAATGTTAGGGAAAAAAGGTTCAATACCTCCTTTTGCATTTTTCCGCCATAAAATAAGACGCAATCCTTACGTAGAGTTGCCTGCCAACAGTACAGAGATACTTAATAAAGTAACACATGCGTTAATTACTCATTTACATCCTGATCATTTAGACGATGCAGGGTATAAGTTTCTGAAAGAAAAAAACATCCCCGTAATTTGCAGTAAACTTGATGAAAAGAAGCTGCTAAAGAAAGGCTTAAATATTACCCAAAAATTGAACTATTGGGAACCTCAGGAATTTTTAGGTGGAAAAATAACAGGGACACCGGCTGTTCACGGTTATGGTTTTATTGCAAAATTAATGGGAAATGTAATGGGCTTTAATATTCAGTTCAAAGATAATTCAAGTATTTTTATAAGCTCTGATACTATTTACACAAAGGATATGGACAAAGTTTTTAAAGATTTAAATCCAAAATTGTCAGTACTTGCAGCAGGGTCGGCTCAGTTCGATTTTGGCGGACCATTATTGATGAAACCGGATGATCTCATCAAGTTTATAAAAAACTTTCCAAATAAAGTTTATGCCAATCATATGGATGCCGTAAATCATTGTCCAACAACGAGAATTAAATTGAAAGAATTACTGGAAAAACATGGATTAACTGATAAAGCATTTATCCCTAATGATGGAGAATCTTTTGAATTTATTAGCGTTTAAAGCCGGCTCCCAACAAGGGATCATACGTAATTGGGCAGTTTAGTGCAAAGCTGAAAGTTCTGCATTTAAACAAAATCCACACCGCAAAATTTATTGTTTTTCGCATACAAATTAAATAATAAATTTTGCGGTGCTTGTGCTAACATGGTAGTTTCCTTCTTCGAAAATGCCCAAACTACGAGCCAAGAACGTTGTGCTCAATTCCCCATCACATCACAGAAACCTAAGATTAATTTCTCGAGCTAACGGATAAATTTTGAGGTGAATTAAAATTTAATAAATTTACAGTAAGTCATAATTAAAAAACAACAAATAACCAGATTCGAATATTAGAGGATATAGAAAATATGAAAGCTGTTACTTGTACTAAATACGGGCCGCCAGAAGTTCTTCAGCTCAAAGAATTGGAAAAACCTATTCCGAAGGACAATGAAATACTGATAAGAATATTTACGGTAGCTGTAGCAACAGAGGATCCTTTACAACGAAAGGGTAAACCGTATTTTACAAGAGTTATTATTGGTTTTACAAAACCAAAAAAGTCAATACTTGGAACTGAATTTGCCGGAGAGATTGAAGCAGTGGGCAAAGATGTAAAGCAATTTAAAATAGGTGACCGGATTTTCGGATCTACCGGTTCAAATTTTGGGTGTTATGCCGAGTATGTCTGTATTTCTGAAGCGGGTCTTTTGTCAATAAAACCCCCTAATATAACCAATGAGGAAGCTACCCCTGTCTGTTCGGCATTAACAGCATGGAATTTCCTTAAAGTAAAAGCAAATATTCGGAGTGGACAAAAAATTCTCATTAATGGTGCTTCAGGAAGTGTAGGTTCAGCTGCAGTACAGATTGCCAAAGTGTTTGGGATGGAAGTTACAGGGGTATGCAGTACCGCTAATTTGGAAATGGTAAAATCATTGGGAGCTGATAGAGTAATTGATTACACTAATGAAGATTTTATTAAAAACGGCCTGACATACGATGTTATTTTTGATGTGGCAGGTAAGAGTTCATTTTCAAAATGTAAAAACTCACTTAAACAAAGAGGAATCTACCTTAATCCTGTTCTTACACTTTCAATACTTTTTCAAATGTTTTGGACTACTATGTTCAACAGTAAGAAAGTAAAGTTTTCGGCTACAGGACTCCGACCACTTCCGGAGCGCCTGGCCAACCTCAAAGATCTTATTAAACTTTTTGAGACAGGAAAGCTAAAAACATTCATAGATAAAAGCTATAAATTAGAACAAATTGTAGAAGCTCACAGATACGTAGAAAGCGGACACAAAAGAGGAAATGTAGTGATAAATGTAGTTTGAAAATTAATAGAATAACGAACATCAAAACCACATAAGATGGGATTTGGAGGACATGTGATGGATATGATTACACGGATGAAACAAAATCGTGAGCTCAGGCCATCTGTCAAACTAAAATCAAGAAGAGAGAAATTATATAACGATTTTAACTCTGGTATAATTAAAAAAAATGACCAATTTAACTTTAAAACACTAACGGGTAAAGAACTTGACGAGGCAATAATAAGAGTTCGAAATCGTGCTAAAAAAGATAAAATAAAGGAAATAATCTTCACAATTTTAGCATCTCTTTTAGTATTTACTTTATTATTTATTCTAATAATTTAAAACCTACGTTCAACATGCGGTCATAAAGCATGTGCTTGTTTTTTTTAGCTAACATATAAATTTGTGCAAAAACAAAATATACAAAGCCAAAATTTCTTATTATATACTCTAATAATATTTACTCCCTAAAAAATTCTTTAAATGAAAAAGAAACTATTAAAATTATTGAAAGTAATATTTGGTCTTTACATTGTTCTGTGTGTTCTCCTATACTCTTTTCAGGAGAAATTAATTTTCTTCCCTCAAAAACTGGAAAAAAATTATCAATTCAATTTTGATCAGGAATTTGAAGAGCTAAATATTAAAGCAAGCGACGGAAAATTACTGAATGGCCTGTTATTTAAAGCTGATAGTACCAAAGGTTTGATTTTTTATTTACACGGAAATGCAGGCTCTTTAAGTTCGTGGGGAAATGTTGCTAATACTTATACCGACTTAAACTATGATATATTTATTCCAGACTATAGAGGTTATGGTAAAAGTGAAGGGAAAATAAGCGGACAGGAACAATTATTTAATGATAACCAAACCCTTTATAACGAATTAAAGAAAAGATACAAAGAAGAGAATATTATCATTTTAGGATACTCTATCGGAACCGGACCAGCCTCGAAACTGGCTTCTGAAAATAATGCTAAACAATTAATTTTACAGGCACCATACTATAACTTAACCGATATGATGCGTCGTAGATTTTCTTTTATTCCAACATTTATTCTAAAATACAAATTTGCTACGAATGAATATTTGAAAAATTGTAAAACTCCGGTCTCAATTTTTCACGGAAATCAGGACAGAGTAATTTATTACGGTTCTTCATTGAAACTAAAAGAAGAATTTAAAACAAAAATAAACTTAATAATCTTAGACGGTCAGGGGCATAATGGAATGACCGAAAATATAAATTATAAAACAGAATTGAAAAATATATTAACGGAATAAAAAAACGAAAACTCAAAAATGCTGTTCAAAAAAAATATTAGAGTTTAAAAATGATCAAACAGCTAAATCTATTGGCGACGTAGAGTTCGTTGATAAGCCTCTCATTTCGCCGATATCCAATCGAGAGTGCTCATATTATTATGTTCACACAGAGCAATTAACCATACAACGAGTTATATGCCCGTAAAATCAAAAAAATGATTAACTTGAATTGGTTTAATTGATCATAAAAAGAAAAAAATGAAAAAAGCTACTATATATTTTTCGCTAATAGCAATTACTATTTTATCCCTAAGTGCATGTAAAAACATCAGTGATAAAAAAAATGAAGCACAAAAGAATGAGACTCCAATATTAACAGAAAACTTTGACTGGTTATTAGGTAAGTGGCAAAGGACTAATGAAGAAGAAGGAAAAGAAACCTTCGAAAACTGGGATAAAAAAAGTGAGATAGAATATAACGGGATTGGATTTACCATTCAAAACAACGACACAGTAAAACAAGAGAAAATAAAGATCATAAGAAAGGGTGAAAAATGGAATTTAGAAGTAATTTCTCCGGGTGAAACCGATTGGACAAAATTCGAAATAACCAGTCTGGAAAAGGATAAATTCACTTGTGAAAACCCCGAATTAGAATTCCCTAATAAAATTAAATATTGGAAAGAAGGAAATAAAATTAAGGCCAGTGTATCAGGAAAAGACTTGGAAATTCCATTTGAATTTAAAAAAGTTAAACCCTGATATTTTAAACTTACACACTTTAGTGGATAGTGTCTTAAAAAACCCTGTTTTCTTTCTCTGCCTTTTTATCCAGATAAGTACCAAGTCCTGCCCCTATGGCCAATCCAATTCCAATTCCCATACCAATATTTCCCATAGAAGAACCTACTGCTACGCCAAACACCAATCCTATACCGGGCATAAGCGTCATATTAGCTCCTTTTCTCTGTACCTTAAATTCGCGTTTGATATACTGGAAAAATGACTCTAGTTTTTGCAGGTATTTTT